>NZ_JBAURI010000281.1:0-6798 GCF_049581145.1 Bradyrhizobium sp. | reverse complement strand
CCGCAGTCTCGAGCTTGGCGACGGCGGCATCGACCTTGGCCTGGCTGCGGCCGTTGAGCACCACGCTTGCGCCCGAAGCCGCGAGGCCCTTGGCGATGGCGTAGCCGATCCCGGCCGTCGAGCCGGTGACGATCGCGGTTTTTCCGGAAAGATCGATGTTCATTGGGATGCCTCCATCGGTTTTTCTGGAGATATCGTGCGCCGCACCGGCCAGCGCAATCGGACGCCAATACATGACGGTTTGCAGCAATAAAAAAGCGGCGCCTGAAGCGCCGCTTTTGCAACCAGCATCGTAAGAAGGCTTACGCCGCTTCCGCGCCCTGCGCCGGGCCGGAATCCTGGCCCTTGGCATCGACGTCGCGGTCGACGAACTCGATCACGGCCATCGCGGCGTTGTCGCCATAGCGGAAGCCGGCCTTGATGATGCGGGTATAGCCGCCCTGCCGGTCCTTGTAGCGGGTGGCGAGCGTGTCGAACAGTTTGCGGGTCATGTCGAGGTCGCGCATCTCGCTGATCGCCTGCCGGCGCATGGCAAGGCCGCCCTTCTTGCCGAGGGTGACGAGCTTCTCCACGATCGGGCGCAATTCCTTGGCCTTCGGCAGCGTCGTGACGATCTGCTCGTGCTTGATCAGCGCCGCGCACATGTTGGCGAACATCGCGCGCCGGTGTTCGGCCGTGCGATTGAGTTTCCGATGAACCTTGCCGTGACGCATTGTCTATTCCTTGGATGTCTGTCTGCCGCGACGGTTCGTCGGACATGTTTGCTCAGGTGGGCCGCCTGCGTTCGCCCGAGGAGCGAGGTGAATGGCGAGCAGCGAGTGATTTTCCATTCGCCACTCCCCGTTCGCTAATCATATTCGCTCAGTAATGATCCTCGAAGCGCTTGGCCAGCTCGTCGATGTTCTCCGGCGGCCAGCCCGGCACCTCCATGCCGAGATGCAGGCCCATCTGGGCCAGCACTTCCTTGATCTCGTTCAGCGACTTGCGGCCGAAGTTCGGGGTGCGCAGCATCTCCGCTTCCGACTTCTGCACGAGGTCGCCGATATAGACGATGTTGTCGTTCTTCAGGCAGTTGGCCGAACGGACCGACAGCTCGAGCTCGTCCACCTTCTTGAGGAAGGCCGGGTTGAAGGCGAGATCGGGAATGATCTCCTGGGTGACTTCCTTGCGCGGCTCTTCGAAGTTGACGAACACGTTGAGCTGATCCTGCAGGATGCGCGCGGCATAGGCCACCGAATCCTCCGGCGAGATCGCGCCGTTGGTCTCGATCGTCATGGTCAGCTTGTCGTAGTCGAGGATCTGGCCCTCGCGGGTGTTCTCGACCTTGTAGGAGACCTTGCGCACCGGCGAGAACAGGCTGTCGACCGGGATCAGGCCGATCGGCGCATCCTCGGGCCGGTTGCGCTCGGCGGCGACGTAGCCCTTGCCGGTGGCGACCGTGAACTCCATGCGGATCTCGGCACCGTCATCCAGCGTGCAGAGCTGCAGGTCCGGATTGAGCACCACGACGTCGCCGACGGTCTGGATATCGCCCGCCATGACCGCGCCCGGCCCCTGCTTCTTCACGACCATGCGCTTGGGGCCTTCGCCCTGCATCTTGATCGCGATGTCCTTGATGTTGAGCACGATATCGGTGACGTCCTCGCGAACGCCCGCGATCGAGGAGAACTCGTGCAGCACGCCGTCGATGTGCACGGACTGCACCGCGGCCCCCTGCAGCGAGGACAACAGGATGCGGCGCAGCGCGTTGCCCAGCGTCTGGCCGAAGCCGCGCTCGAGCGGTTCGGCGACCAGGGTCGCAAACCGGTTGGCGTCATGGCCCGGAGTCACCTGGAGCTTGTTGGGCCGAATAAGTTCTTGCCAATTTTTCTGGATCGTCACTGTTTCACCTCGGGCCAGCTCAATTGCCGACTGAATGGCTGGCGTTGGAGTCGCGGATCAGTCCGCGGGCCATCTCAAAATCGCAAAACCCCCGCAAGCAGCGGCACCGCCGACGAGGTTGAACGTCAAACCCGGCGTCGCTTGCGCGGCCGGCAACCATTGTGCGGGATCGTGGTCACGTCGCGGATCGAGGTGACGGTGAAGCCCGCGGCCTGCAGCGCGCGCAGCGCCGACTCGCGGCCCGACCCGGGACCGGCGACTTCGACTTCCAGCGTGCGCATGCCGTGTTCCTGCGCCTTCTTGGAAACGTCCTCCGCCGCGACCTGCGCGGCATAGGGAGTCGACTTGCGCGACCCCTTGAAACCCATCGTCCCGGCCGACGACCAGGCAATGGTGTTGCCCTGCGCGTCGGTGATGGTGATGGTGGTGTTGTTGAATGACGAATTCACATGCGCGACGCCGGAGGCGATATTCTTGCGCTCGCGGCGGCGGACGCGGGTGGCTTCCTTGCCCATTGAGAGAACCTTTCCTAGCGATATCAACGCCGCCGTCGTGCCAGCGGCTACACCTCAGATGCGAATGGCGCGTGGCGAACAGCCAGTAGCAAGGATCATCCCCCTACGCGCCATTCGCCGCTCGCAACCCGCCAGACTACTTTTTCTTGCCGGCAATCGACTTGGCCGGTCCCTTGCGCGTGCGCGCATTGGTATGGGTGCGCTGACCGCGCACCGGCAGACCACGGCGATGACGCAGGCCGCGATAGCAGCCGAGATCCATCAGCCGCTTGATGTTGATGCCGGTCTCGCGACGAAGATCGCCCTCGACGACGTAGTCGCGGTCGATGACTTCGCGGATCTGCAGCACTTCCTGGTCGCTCAGCTGACTGACGCGACGATCCTCGGGGATCTTGACCTTCTCGATGATGTCGGCCGCGCTCTTCTGGCCGATGCCATGGATGTATTGAAGCGCGATCAGGACGCGCTTGTTGGTCGGGATATTCACGCCGGCAATACGGGCCACGAATGTCTCTCCTGTCACCGATCCCTTCGGGGAATCGGTCTCTAAGCCTTTGTTTTCTCGGGCAGGCGTCCGCAAACGCGAACACGACACCCGCCCCTCTTGCTCATTTGGGGCCCGGCATCGTCATAAAACTATCCGATTTGGATGCGGGTTATTAAAGGATCGAACCCGGTTTCGTCAACTGATTCTAGCCTTTAGCTCGCTTTTTCGTGACCTTTTTGGCCGGTTTGCGCACCGCCGTCTTGGCGGCAGCCTTTTTGGTCCGAAGAGGACCCCGTTTGGCGGCTTTTCCAGCTTTTTTGGCCACGGCGCCGCGTTTGGCGGCCGACTTTGCGCCGCCTCGGGCTGCCTTCTTGGCGGCACCGGCCGGCGCCCTCGCCGCCTTCGTGGCTGCCGTCTCCGTAGCTGTCGTCTTGACACTCCGCTTGGCGGGATTCGGTCTCTTGGCGGCGGCCTTGCTGTCCGCCGCGCCGATCGCCGTCAGGATCCGGTCGATCTCGCGCGTGACCTCCTCGATGGTCATCATGCCATCGACCGTCAACAGCTTGCGCCGCTCCGAATAATAGTGGATCAGCGGCTCGGTCTGCGACCGGTAGGCAGCCAGGCGCTTGGTGAGCACTTCCGGCGTGTCGTCGACGCGCACTTCCTCGCCGCGGGCTCGCGTCTCCGCGGCACGGGTTTCGACGCGCTGCAACAGCGCGCTCTCGTTGACGCGCAGCTCCACCACGGCGTCGAGCTGCAGGTGCTTGTGCTTCAACAGCGCGTCGAGCGCCTCGGCCTGCGGGACCGTGCGCGGGAACCCGTCGAGGATGAAGCCCTTGGCCGCGTCCGGCTGATCGATCCGGTCGGAAATGATGCCGACCACCACCTCGTCCGGCACCAGCGAACCGCTCGCCATGATGTCCTTCGCCTTCAACCCGACCGGCGTTTGGGCGGCGACCGCCGCGCGCAGCATTTCACCGGTGGAGAGCTGGACGATGCCGTAGCGCTGTACCAGCCGTTGCGCCTGTGTTCCCTTGCCCGACCCCGGTGGCCCCAGAAGTATCAGTCTCATCGGTGTTTGCCCCCCGGCTCAGGAATGCGACATGCCGCGCATCGGTGTTTTAATATCAAGAAAAGTGCAAACCACAATCATCGCCGATCCACCACACATTTCAACGGCAACATCTGATTATAGGCAGCATCCGGCCGCTCGAGAAAAAATACTTCGGGGATCATCGGACACCGCGGTAAGGCCATCCGCAACGGTCAACGTCGCGCACGGCCACTTAGCGAGAGGGTTCAAGGCTGGCGCTGCACCTGCGCCAGGAACCGGAACGGCACGTCCGAGCCGGTAAACGAGTGGCGGGCCGATCGCGCCGGCGATCCGGCGCGCGCCAGCTCTGCCGTCATCGCTTGCGGCCGCGCAATTTCGATTTCCGGATCAGCCCTTCATATTGATGGGCAAGCAGGTAGCCCTGGACCTGCGCCACGGTATCCATGGTCACACTGACCACGATCAGCAGCGACGTCCCGCCGAAGTAGAACGGCACCGAGGCATAGGAGATCAGGATTTCCGGAATCAGGCAGACGATGGCCAGATAGATCGCGCCCAGCACCGTGATGCGCGACAGCACGTAATCGATGTATTCCGCGGTGCGCTCGCCGGGCCTGATGCCTGGAATGAAGCCGCCATGCTTCTTGAGGTTGTCGGCGGTCTCGGTCGGATTGAACACGATCGCGGTATAGAAGAACGCGAAGAACACGATCAACGTCAGATAGAGCACCAGGAACAGCGGCCGGCCGTGGCCGAGCTGGGTGGTGATCCACTGGAACCAGGCCGGACCCTTGCCGGCATTGAAATTGGCGACCGTGGTCGGCAGCAGCAGCAGCGACGAGGCGAAGATCGGCGGGATCACGCCCGAGGTGTTCAGCTTCAGCGGCAAATGCGAGGACTGGCCCTCGAACATCTTGTTGCCGACCTGACGCTTTGGATACTGGATCAGGAGCCTGCGCTGCGCGCGCTCCATGAACACGATGAAGGCGATGACGGCGACCGCCATCACGATCACGATCAGGATCAGCCCGGTCGACAGCGCGCCCTGGCGGCCCAGTTCCAGCATGTTGGCGAGCGCCGTCGGCAGTTCCGCGACGATGCCGGACAGGATGATCAGCGAAATGCCGTTACCGATGCCGCGCGAGGTGATCTGTTCGCCGAGCCACATCAGGAACATGGTGCCGCCGGTCAGCGTGATCGCGGTCGAGAGACGGAAGAACATGCCGGGATCAGTGACGACGTTGCCGGCGCCCTCCAGCCCCACCGCGATACCGTAGGACTGGAACGCGGCCAGCAGCACGGTGAGGTAGCGGGTGTACTGGTTCAGGATCTTGCGGCCGGCCTCGCCCTCCTTCTTCAGCGCTTCGAGCTGCGGCGATACCGTGGTCAGCAGCTGAATGATGATCGAAGCCGAGATGTACGGCATGATGTTCAATGCGAAGATCGCCATGCGGTGGATGCCGCCGCCGGCGAACATGTTGAACATGCCGAGAATGCCGCCGGACTGGGTCTTGAACACCTGTTCCCAGATGGTCGGATCGATGCCGGGCAGCGGGATGTAGGTGCCCAGCCGATAGACCAGCAGCGCGCCCAGCGTGAACCAGATGCGCTTCTTCAGTTCGTCGGCCTTGGCAAACGCCCCGAAATTGAGGTTTGCCGCCAGTTGTTCCGCTGCTGAGGCCATGTTTGGCTTTCTCCCGCCGTCCTCGTCCCTGCGCCATCATACCCGCCGGCGGCGGTCCAACAGCCAGATAGCGGACATTATCTGGTGGTTGGCACCGATAAGTCCATCGTCAAGCGCAAGCGATCATGCGCCGGCGCGGGCAATGACGCAGATGTTACGCCGCCTCGCCGGCTTCCGGCTTCGCGGGCGCGAGAATCTTGACGCTGCCCCCGGCCTTCTCGACCGCCGCAACCGCAGCCTTCGAGGCGCCATGCACCTCGATGGTGACCTTGGCCTTGATCTCGCCGCGGCCGAGCAGCCGAACGCCGTCCTTGGCGCGCCGCAGCACGCGCGACTTGACCAGTGACTCGGCATCGATGACCGCGCCGGCGTCGAGCAGCTTGGCGTCGATCGCCTGCTGGATGCGATCGAGATTCACCTCGACGAAATCGAGCCGGAAGATGTTGTTGAAGCCGCGCTTCGGCAGACGGCGATGCAACGGCATCTGGCCGCCCTCGAAGCCCTTGATGCGCACGCCGGTGCGCGCGGTCTGGCCCTTGCCGCCGCGGCCGGAGGTCTTGCCCTTGCCCGAGCCAATGCCACGGCCGACGCGCATGCGCTTCTTGCGCGAGCCGGCATTGTCGGCGATATCGCTGAGCTTCATCGTTCGCTTCCCTTGTCTCTTCGCATATTCTCTTGGCGCGCGATCCTGGCCGAAAACCGGTTCCCAGGTCCCGGGATCACATGCCGGCTTGCTGCTCGTCGACGATGCGGACGAGGTGGTGGACCTTCTCGATCATGCCGCGAATCGCCGGCGTATCCGGCAGTTCGGTGATCCGGCCGATCTTGTTGAGCTTCAGCCCGATCAGCGTCGAACGC
Source organism: Bradyrhizobium sp. (assembly GCF_049581145.1). Lineage (GTDB taxonomy): Bacteria > Pseudomonadota > Alphaproteobacteria > Rhizobiales > Xanthobacteraceae > Bradyrhizobium. The sequence goes on along the minus strand of NZ_JBAURI010000281.1, from coordinate 319 downwards.
TGCGAGTGGTGGCGGCGGATCGGGCTGCCGATCTGCTCGAGCTTGATCGTCTTTGCGGCCATTATCGTAACTCCGAAAGGCGCTTGCGCGCAGGTGTCTAGTCGGCAGCCACCTCGGCATCGCCGCCGACGCGGCGGGCCTGCAGGGTGGACACCTTGATGTTGCGGCGCGCCGCGACCGAACGCGGCGAATCCTGGTGCTTGAGCGCATCGAAGGTCGCCCGCACCATGTTGTAGGGATTTGAGGAGCCGATCGACTTCGCCACCACGTCCTGGATGCCGAGCGTCTCGAACACCGCGCGCATCGGGCCGCCGGCGAT
>NZ_JBAURI010000280.1:0-2831 GCF_049581145.1 Bradyrhizobium sp. | reverse complement strand
TCGCGCGAACGCGCGCCCGATGACAGGCTCCGCGCCGTCAGGCGGGCGGGGACCATCTGGTCTCATACCCGCCTGTTTGCGCGCGCCGAATTGACCAAGATCAACACACGGTCGCGCGCTGTCTGCGCCAATATAAAAAACGAACATAGACGGGAGAAAACGCCGATGTCGATTTCGGGCAAGGTCGATCCGGTGGTGCGGCGCATCACGATGGCCGATATCGCCGAGGCGCTGGTCGCCGGCTTGCGCGATTTCCAGGCGCTGCCGCTCTATGGGCTGGCGTTCGGAGCGGTCTATGCGCTGGGCGGCATCCTGATCGTGCTGTGTTTCACCGCATTCGGCATGGTCTATCTGGTCTATCCGCTCGCCGCCGGCTTTGCCTTGATCGGGCCGTTCGTGGCAATCGGCCTCTACGAGGTCAGCCGCCGCCGCGAAGCCGGTCAAGCGGTTTCGCTGCGTGGGATCTGGTCGACCGTGAGAACGAGCGGCGAAATCGGCTGGATGGCCTTCGTCAGCTTGTTCTTTTTCATGATCTGGATGTACCAGGTGCGGCTCCTGATCGCGCTGCTGCTCGGGCTCAACGCGTCGTTTTCGAGCATGCGCGAGTTCATCACCGTGGTAACGACGACCAGCGACGGGCTGCTGTTTCTGGCCATCGGCAATCTCGACGGCGCTGCGCTGTCGCTGATCCTGTTCTCGCTGACCGTGGTGTCGTTCCCGCTGCTGCTCGATCGCGAGGTCGACTTCGTGACCGCGATGGTGACGAGCGTCCGTGCGGTGGTCGCGAGTCCGGTGCCGATGATCGGCTGGGCCGCATTGATCGTGATCCTGCTGATCGTCTCGGCGATCCCGTATTTCCTGGGACTGATCGTGACGGTGCCGGTGCTCGGCCACGCGACCTGGCACCTCTATCGCCGCATCGTCGTGCCGGCTGTGGCTTAGCCACCGTCTCCGGGGCCATTGCCACCGGGTCGCGCGAATGCGCGCCCGAACACAGGCTCCGATGGCAAGCTCCCGCATCGAACCCCGAATCTCGGGAGTCTCCGACGTGCAATTGCACATCGTGGTTCGCGCCGGCGCGCCCCCGGAAGGGCGATTTTTGTTGCTATGGCGTCTTGATCCCCATCGCCTTGAGCGCCGCCAGCATGCGCTGCGGCGGGGCCATCTGGACCAGCAGCGGCTTGCCGGTTTCCAATTGGCTCTTCAGGCTGGACAGGATCGCGGGCCAGCCCTCGCGTCCGCCGGACAGGATGTCGTCGCTGAGCGGGCGGTCATGGGATTCGATCATGGTGAGGCGGACCGCGTCGCCTGCGGGCTCGATTTCGTAGGTCACCAGCGTCGGTCCGAGTTTCTCGATCAACTCCGGCCAGTTGACGTTGAAGGTCACGGTGAGCTTTTTCGGCCGCTCGCATTCGATCACCTCGCCGCTGATATGCAGCGCGCCGCCGGGCGTCCGCACGATGTAGGCGCCGCCGACCCGCAGATCGACCTCCACGGTATTGCCGAAGAAATATTTGCCGCTGTGTTCGGCTGAGGTCAGCGCCTCCCAGACCTTTTCGGGCGTGGCGGCGATGTAGATCGTATAGACGGTCGCGGGCTTGAACTGATTGGTATCCATGATCAAAGCCCCCCGATGCCGGGCGCTGAGGTCGGGATCGCAAGCGCCGTCCCGGTTTCCAGCAGGCTCTTCAGGCTCGACATGATTGCCGGCCATCGCCTGGAGATGCCGTCCGGCGTGGTCTCGAAATAGGTCACGTCAACGAATTCCGGCCTTGGCATCGTCAACTCCTCGTAACGTTCAGCTGGCGTTGGTTCAGCGCTGCCGGGTCATCGGCAGCGACGCACCAGTCTCCAGCATGGTTTTCAGGTTCGACAGGATGGCGGGTCAGCCGGCGCTGATGCCGCGCAGTATCTCGGAATCGAGGTCGCTGTGGGTTACGGTCAGCCTGGTCGAACCGATCTGCTCCTCGATCGTGAATGTCACCTTCGACACCTTGTCGGTGCCGGCCCCAATAATCCCTGGTCATCTCGGGATCGATCAGCGCGTCCCAGACTTTTTCGCAGGGCGCATGGATGTGGATGACGTGGACATAATCCGGCTTAGCCACAGGCCGCCTCCCGCTCGACTGCCGAGCGCGGATCGATGTCAATTGGGCGGCCGGTTTCCAGCAGGCTCTTCAGGCTCGCCATCACCATCGGCCAGCCGACCGAGATGTTGCGCAACGTCACGCCGCCTTCGTCGAGATCGTCGTGGGTGACGGTCAGCTTGACGATCTTGCCGTGCGGTTCGAGCTGGAAGGTGACGCGGGAGGTGCGCTCGCGTTTTTCGGCAGGCGAACAGGAGTCCCAGCTGTAGGCGAGACGCCGCGGCGGATCGGCCTCCAGCACCTTGCCCTCGATGGTCGGCGCACCCTGCTTGGCGAATTGATAGGGCGATCCCACCGTCCAGTCGGACCGCACCCGATGACCGAACCAGTAGCGCTCGGTGAAGTCGCCGTCGGTCAGCGCCTGCCAGAGCTTTTCGAGGCTGGTTTCGATGTAGGTGGTGTAGACGAATTCCGGTTTACTCATCGCGTTTCTCCAATTGCTTCTTCAATTCGCTGAGCGCGGCGAGTTTGCCGCGCTCGAATTTCCTGATCCATCGCTCGCCGATCTGATGGATCGGGACCGGGTTGAGGTAGTGCAGCTTCTCGCGGCCATGCCTGAACGTGGTCACGAGATTGGCGTCTTCCAGAATCGCAAGGTGCTTGGTCACGGCCTGCCGTGTCATGGCGAGGCCGTCGCAGAGTTCGCCCAGCGTCTGTCCGTTCCTGTCGTGAAGCCTGTCCAGC
>NZ_JBAURI010000279.1:0-2273 GCF_049581145.1 Bradyrhizobium sp. | reverse complement strand
TGAGGGCGGAGATGTTGAGGGGCGGCTTCGGTGGACACTCTGCAAATGGGATAAGGTGAAGCTAGGTGATGGACGTTGGCAGTAACGGCGGTGCAGGCAATCCGGCGGATGCGCGGTGGAGCACAGAGCCAATTGATGCTGGGTGCGGATGGAAACTTGTGGGTGGTGAAGTTCAAGAACAATCCGCAGCATTTGCGGGTGCTGGCGAATGAATTAATTGCGACACGGATTGCGGAGGCCGTCGGACTGTCGGTGCCGAAGACGGACGTAGTCGAGGTTAGCGAATGGTTGATTAGGAATAGCGCGGAGATGGTGGTGGATCTCGGGCGGGGCCTTCGCGAGCGATGTGCCGGCGGCCTGCAGTTTGGAAGCCGGTTTGTCGGGGGTTTGATGCCGGGACAGGTGGTTGATTATCTGCCGGAGCCGCAGATGGATGAGGTTCGAAACCTGGCGGAGTTTGCCGGGATGTTGGTCGTGGATAAGTGGACGGGGAATTGCAACGGGCGGCAGGCTGTGTTCGAGCGTCGGCCACGGGAACGAAAGTACAGGGCGACGTTCATCGACCAGGGTTACTGTTTCAATGCGGGCGACTGGACGTTTCCGGACGCGCCGCTGCGCGGTGTGTTCGCCCGCAACCAGGTTTATGCAGGCGTTCGAGGATGGGAGAGTTTTGAGCCTTGGTTGAGCAGGGTTGAGGAGTTTTCGGAAGATGAGCTGGGTAAGGTTGCCGAGGAGATTCCTCCTGAGTGGTACGGTGGGGATCTCGGTGTGCTTGAGCGTTTGATGGAGTCGCTATTGCAGCGTAGGTCGCGGGTAAGAGAATTGATTGGACAGTTTCGGGAGTCAGATCGGGAACCGTTCCCACTCTGGGGAATGGCGAAGAATATTGTGATGCCGAGGGGATTCGAGATGATCGCGAACCCCGCAAAATTTGTAATGTAGGGTAAGCGATTCGTACTTGGAGATTGTGGAGGTTTTATTGCGCGAGCGGCTCCAGTGCGAATTTTCTCTCATCCGGTATGTGCCGGATGTGGTGAAGGGAGAGTTTGCGAACATTGGCGTGGTGCTGCGCGAAGCTGGGCGGGATGAAACGGCGACGGTGCGATTTACCCGCGACTGGAGCAGGGTGCGATGCATGGATCCGGATGCCGATGTGGAGTTACTGGAATCGTTGGAGTCAGAAATCGGGCTGCGGCTCCAAGCTGGGGTAGAGCTGAAGGTAAACGCGAAGCCAATGTTGGACACGTTGGAGGACTCGCTATCGAACAGCATTCAGCTGACGGAGATGAAGGGAACGCTGGCGGAGAGTTTTCCCGCGGAGTTGGAGCAGCTGTTGCGGATGTACGTGGAACCGTTGAAGGCACCGTCGACGCGTAGGAAGGCGAGCGGGCGCGTCGCGATCGTTTCCACCATGCGGACTGCATTTGAACAGGCGGGTGTTTGGCGGTTGATGCGCAAGAAGATTGCGGCTGCGGCCTACACGCAGGCCGGTGATCCGATGAAGATCGACTGTGGTTATCGCAATGGGAAGGTGCGGATGTTTCAAGCAGTGTCGCTGGAGAATGATGTTGAAGGGGCGAAGAGCATGGCTTATTCAGCGGACGCTTTGCGAGCAGGTGTGTTGAACAGCGAAGGCGTCGAACTGGAACTGACGGCTGTGGTGGAGAGGATCGCGTCGATTGCGGACCAGGAACAATATGGATTCGGCGTAAGCGTCATGGAACGAGAGGCAATACGCGTCTTGACGGTCGCGGATATGGGAAGGGTTGCGGATACGGCAAAGCGAGAGTTAAGGGTTTAGCACCACATAGATCGGCGAACTTATGTAGACGAGGCGTGACCCTAACGGTTGCGCCTCTTGCGTTTAAGAGGGAGATCGGAATGGGTTTGGGAGCGGCAGTTAAAGATATTTGGGAACGAGTTGCCGGCGTGGCAGCATCGGCAGACAACGTGGGTGAGCGTAAGACAGCCGTAGCTCCGCTGGGGATGAGCTCGATTTTCGCGCCCTTCCGGACGACGGGAGTGCAGAACGCACTTCCTAAACCGACTGCAGCGAACCTTCGCAGATTTGCGGAGACGCCGGTCGCGCGCCGGGCGATCAACTGCATTAAGGACCGGATTGCGTGCATGGACTGGCAAATCGAGGTGCGGCGGGGCGCGGGCGAGGACGTGGCAGGCGATCGCGTGCAGCGCGCGGCATCACTGAGTAAGGCGCTGGACCTGCCAAATGAATCTGACAGCTTTCGCACGATGATCGAGCAGGTGATCGAAGA
>NZ_JBAURI010000278.1:0-1855 GCF_049581145.1 Bradyrhizobium sp. | reverse complement strand
AGCAGAGAGGGCGTGGGGGACGCCGGATGCCCGATGCATCCGCAGCCTCGTGTGCGCATTGGTAGTAGAAGTATGCACACGAGTATTCACAGCGGTCGCACCGGAATCACCCGGCATCCCCGCACGCGATGGTTTACGGCTTATACGCGCTCTCCTCGGTGACCACGCTTTTTTGCCACCGTCGCCTGCGGAATTGCTTCCGCCGACTTGACGCCTGTGCCTTGGAGCGTCGGGACCACACGATTTCGCCGTCCGCTGCAGCATCGTTCGTCTACGTGACGTGACCACTCACGGAGTCCTCGGACCCGCTCTGCAATCCCATCACGCCCGACGCTGCCGCGTCCACCGCATCCCGCTCCACGTTCGTGACGACCGCGATACGCCCCTTTTGAAGGAACGGGATGCCGTGAATAAACATCAATTTCTGTAAAACAGAAAGACATTTATTTTTCGCGTCAGGACTTGAGGGTGGTATCGGCTTGAAGGGGCTAACGAATTCGGCTTTTCCGAACGGGTGTTTTTTAGGCCATCCACAGGCTGTGCCGGGCGCGGCGTCGATCGGAATCGAGATTGATTCGCCGGGCCGGTCGGCGCCTCATGTTTCGGCCTGCACGGTTTTGCCGTCGTGGCGACGCCGCTCATGGCCGGCCGACCCGCTGGGCGAAGGCCATGCGTCGCCGACGGCCATTCCACGGCTTTGCTCAAACGAACTGGCGGGCGGCAAATCCGCCCGTCGGCCTAAGCTCTTGCGCGAGCAACGCGGTCATCACGTGCAGTCCGGCCCCCGCGATCGCGCGCGCCGCGTTTTGGATGAGCGAGCAGTCTCGGCGTCGATGCAAAGGGCTCGGCAACTGAGAAGCCTTCCCGAACTCGACATAAGCTGTCACGGCTTCCCCCACGCACAACGGCCGGCCCGACCCGCAAATTCTTGGTAGCTCATGCCGCCCTTTTAATATCCATCGAGCAAATCATTATACTCGTCGAACTTGGCCCGCGGCGCGGCGCAGGCGACGCGGCGAATTGGGAATCCTCCATCAGTGGCGCGCCGGGAGGAGTGCCCCTTCGGCGCCACCAAGAGCGGCGTAAATGCGTGAGGCCAGCTCTTCGACATCACCGGAATGCTGGAGGGCCACGACGTCGGCAAGACGGGAGGACCTCATCGCCACCGTCTTCGCATCGACGTTGGCCCATACGGGGATAAGCGAGTTTGCCTGCGTGACAGCCCTGGTCAGCAACGCCGACATTTCCGTGTTGGCCCAGGTGGTATTTTCAAGGAGGTGGTTCGACACGAGCAGCACCGCATGACGGCATTCGGTGAGTCCCTTGTCGATACTCTCGCTGAGCCTGTCGCCTGGCTTGAGAGAAAATTCGTCATACCAGATGATGAGGCCCAGCTTCGAGAGGGCGATGGCAAGCGGGCGGGCCAAGCCTACCTTGTCCCGCGAATCGTGGGCGATAAACGCATCGGGCTTGCGCATTTCCAGCCGTCGCTTCCATTCTTCGTTGTCGATGATTGCTACCACTTCTTTCGTCGCACCCAGAGTGGCGCGGAACTCTGCACGCGTGCCCTGTAGCTCATCGGTGAACAAGAACACCCGGTTTGATACGGGCAGGTCGTTGCTGCTTTCGTAGGGGGTATCAAGGTCAAGATGGCTGGCACAGCGCATCTCAACCTTTGCCAACTCGCCCATTATGGCGTCGGCATTACGCATAACTCCGCCTAGTTCAGGCAGTGTCAGCTTTGGCACGAGAAAGACACGGTGCCGCACGCCATCCGTAAAATTCATCACGAGTAGACTGAGGAATTTCTTGCCAACAACGAGGTTGGTCTGCCACCGCATACCGGACTTCCCTC
>NZ_JBAURI010000277.1:0-4861 GCF_049581145.1 Bradyrhizobium sp. | reverse complement strand
GAATCGGACCCTCGTCCGATTCTCGCCAGCGAAACCCATCGCCGCGCCGGGAATTGATGGGTTTCGCAAGAGCTCTACCCATCCTGCTCCTTCGTTTCATATGATCAAGACTTCGGAAACGCTCTGCTAGTTATTCTTTCCTGCGCCCCGATCACCTGAGCGTTCTCGCGTCGAAAAGCTGCTCCGGCAAAGAGCCAACTCCGTTTGGATGAACGGTCGATACACGCGTTCGTGCGATCAGATCGAACTCGTCCCGCCATCGAAGGCCAGACTATTGAGCCCAAAGGGCTTCAATCGCATGGAGCAAGAAAATGCCGGCGCTGAATAATGCAATGAATGCAGAAGCCACAAGCATCGATCTCGTCCTGAATCGGTCTGCGCGAAGGTAGCGGCGCGTCCGAAGGTTCGATGACCGGAAGGGCTTTATCGTTGCGGAAAAATGGTATCGCCGCGGCAGCTCGGCGATCCGCACTCTTCCTGCGCAAGTGTGTTCATTTCGACACGTCGATTCCTGCACGTCGCAATGGCGATTGCGCCAATCATCATTATCACGGTCTATCTGGCGAAGCGCATAGCGTCAGCAAGAAAGGTTCCGCTCCAACTGCATCGGATTCGGTGTGGTTATTCCTGGCGCATGATCTGCGGCCAGTCACCGGCACAGACTTTCAGGTAGCCGGATCATACTAAGACGCCCGACTTTCGACTGGCGACGGACATTGTCTCTGCGTCCGACGCCCATTGAAGCTGCATTCGGTTACGACCACCGGTAACGCCAAAGCGGATGGTATTCCGCGCTGCTCACGCGCTAATCGCATTCTGCTCGAATGCCCCAGTTCCAGGCGCAGCCACATTCCGGACGAAGGAACACAAAAATCATGCCGCATTGCTCAAACAAAATCATATTTGCCCGCACAACATCATGGTTGCGGCCATGGCTGCCCTTCTTTTAGCCCGATTACGGTTAGTAAATCGCAACTGCACGGCGCATCGTAACCACTCACCCATTCGGTGGAGGGGCTTCGTTTCAGTTTTGTATATCCTCGTCATCCTGCGGGAAGCGCCGGGCAGGAAACGAGCGAGTAAACCCGGGGAGATGATTTAATGGCAACTACCTTGTTCAACAAGACGGCGCTGGCGAACGGGACGTCGAACCTGATCGTGCGCACAGACGCGATCAATCAATCGACCGACCTGGTTCAGGCCGGCGCTGTCTTCAACGATGCGGTCCGTGCATCGACCGGACTGTTCAGTCTGTCGGGCAGTGGTAACCAGAATCCCTTCCTGGGCAGCTACGTTTCCGACATCCATGCAGTGTCGAACGATATCGCCGCGATGCTCGCCACGCCCGGCGCCGTCACGGTGGGAGGCCAGGCCTTCACCTTGAGCACCGCCGATACCGCGACCTTGACTAACGTCGAGGGCCAGTTGAGCACGCTCCTGACGGCCGCGGCGCAGACCACCAATGCAACCACGATGGCGGCTGCGGACCAGACCATCCACGCAGTGCAGAACGAGATCCTGCAGGAAATCAACAACGATCCGCATATTGCGGCCGCCCTCAACAATGTCCCCTTCATGGCCACGACGGGCGCTACCGACGTCGCGTTCCAGAACCTTCCGGCGGGCGCCGACGACCCGGCATCGCTGGCGGCGGCAACCGCTGGCTCGAGCCTGAAAGCGGTCGGTACGGTTTTCAACGCGGCTGCTGATCTCACCAACGGCGGTATCAATTCGGGCAATCTCGGCGAGATCACGACGGACCTCCAGGCGGTTGCGTCGGGTGTCACGAATATCCTGAACAACGCGACCGCGCTCGCTGCGATCGAAAAGGGCGAAACCGCCAACGCCATGGCGCTGACGACCATCCACCTGCAGACGGTGCTCAATCAGGTCAACCTCCAGCTCAACAGTTTTGACGGCGAGGCAGCCAACGGCCAGCAGCACGGGATCCGCGGCACCGCGGACAATATCCTCGACATCATCGATATCGTGCAGAACGACACTGCCCTGAACATCGCGGCAGGCGGCAACGGGACGGCGGGGCATATCGGCGGCTTCGCCGAAGATCCGGGCGGTTTGACCGGCACCGTGACCAAGTTCCAGGACAATCAGGTGCAGACCAACTTCTGGGCGGCGTTCCTGTCGGAAGCCAACACCATCAACAATCAGTTGACGGCAATCCAGAATGGCACCGAGAAAGCGAGCGCGGCGCTGATCACGCAGATCGAGAACTATCAGCATTTCGGCGCCGCTTTCGATGCAGCGCAGGGCGCGATCTTTGAGGCCCGGTTCGACAACGAGCTGCTGAGCGGCACGCTGCTCGCGGACAGCAACAATGCCGTCGCGGGGTTGACTGGAATCCTGAACGGCGACACCGGCGCCAAGCTCGCAGCAGACATGGCCCAGATCAATGCCGCCGGACAAGGCTTTGTCGCCGACGCCAAGGACGTCAGCGGCAACAACATTCCGGTCGGCGGCGGCACCTATGTCGGCACGGCGACCACGGTGTCAGGGGCAACCTCGGTCCATGGTCTCGCGCACGGCACCATCCCGGTGACGGCAACCCCGAATATCGCCAATGGCACCGGCGGTACGGCGGCCGCGGCCACCACCCCAACCTCGCCCTCGTCACCAACCCCGCCCTCGTCACCGACCCCGCCCTCGTCACCGACCTCACCCCCCCATTCCATGGGCGGAGATCATCCTCACGGCGGCGGCCACGATGCCGGCCCACCGGCACAGGCTTGGTCGCCGCCGGTGTGGGAACACCACCACCATTGGGCCTGAGCGATCAACGCGCCGAAAACGTCACGGCTTAGAGCTCCCAGCGCAGAACCTTAGTTCTGCGCTGGTTCGCATCTAGAGGCTCGACCAATGCGCGCAATTGGTCAAAGCCAAATTGCACTATCGATCGATCTCGCCTCATCCCAGCCGCGCTATTCCAGTAATGGGGCGCTTGCCGCGTTCAGCGGCACCGTGCCGCGCATTCGTGCGCACAGCTCACAAGACAGCACGCCATGAATGAATCAGCACTTGCCAACCGATCGCGCATTGCATCAGCAACCCCCGTTGCAGGCAGCTACGCCTTGCAAACAGCCGAACAGGCCTACCGCCGGGTTCTCACCGATCAGCCCGGACATTTCCGCGCCCTTTGTGGTCTCGCCGTGGTTCGCGGCCAGCTCGGCGCGCTCGATGAGGCTCGCGACCTGGTCGCTCAGGCGATCGACGTCGCGGGAGATTCAGCCGAAGACCACCTGTTGCTCGGCACGACCTACATCCGGATCAACGATCTCGACAGCGCCCATCGCCAGTTCGAGATCGCGGTGGCGCGCGACGCAGGGCACGCGGAGGCCAGACTTCATCTGGCCAACGTGCTTAGCGGCCGCGGCGATTTTGCCGCTGCGGTGACGCAGTACGAAAAGGCGCTGGGGATCGATCCGGGCAACGCGGAAGCCCATCAGAATCTCGGCCTGACGCTGCAGCGGCTCGGTCAATTCGAATCCGCCCTCACCCACCATCAGGCAGCGATCGCGATCGCGCCGAACTCGGCCGCCATCCATGCCAGCCTGGGCGACGCCTGCCGGCATCTTGCCCGCTATGATGATGCTGTCGCGCATTACGCGCGGGCATTGACGACAAACCCCGGCTTGACCGACGTCCATATCAACCTCGGCGGCTGCTTTCATGCGACGGGCCGCCGTGAGCCGGCGATCCGCAGCTACCAGCGGGCATTGGCGATCAATCCGGGCCTTGCCGGTGCGCATTACAATCTGGGCAATCTCTACGCCGAGCTCGACAATCTGGACGCGGCGATCGTTCACTACGAGCGCTCCATCGCGCTAGCTCCGACCTCGGCCGAGGCGCACAACAACCTGGCCAACGTGCTGCAAAAACATGGCCGGCTCGACGGGGCGATCGAGCATTACAAGGAGGCGATCCGTCTCAAGCCGGCCTACGTCTCGGCGCAGCGCAGCCTGGGCGATGCCCTGAAGTCGCAGAACCAGATCGACGCCGCCATTCTGTGCTATCGGGCCGCGCTGGTGAAGGAACCCCGCGATGCCGCGACTCTCAATCGTCTTGCCTCGGCGCTGCTGATCGCAGGGCGCGTCGACGATGCATCGCGCGCGTTCGAGACCGCGATCGACATCGCGCCCGACAATATCGGCATTCAGCACAACTACGCCGCCGTCAAGCCGTTTGCGGTCGGAGACCGGCGCCTCGCCCGGCTGGAACAGCTTCGCGCGCGCGAGGATCAGCTTTCCGACGACGAGCGCATCGTGCTGCATTTCACGCTTGGAAAGGCCTACGCCGATCTCAAGGACGCCGACCGCTCGTTTCGTCATCTGGACGCCGGCAATCGCCTGAAGCGGCGGCAGATGAGCTATGACGAACGCAGAACCTTGATGTTGATGCAGCGGATTCGCGACGGATTTACCAAAGACCTGCTCAATGGCAAATCCAATGTCGGACACGACTCGGAAGCCCCGATCTTTGTCATCGGCATGCCGCGCTCGGGGACGAGCCTGGTCGAACAGATCCTCGCCAGCCATCCGCGTGTCTTCGGAGCCGGCGAGCTCGATGATTTTGCCGCGGCGCTATCTGACGTCGCGGAACCCGGAGTGGGCGCGACCTACCCTGACATGCTCGCCAAAATGTCGGCCGACGGCTTCCGGGAACTTGGGAAGAGCTATGTCGAACGCGTGAGCAAGAGCACGGCGGGGAAGGCTCGAATCGTCGACAAGCTGCCGTCCAATTTTCTGTTCGCCGGCCTGATCCATCTGGCGCTGCCACGCGCCCGCATCATCCATGTCAAACGGGACGCCGTCGACACCTGCGTGTCCTGCTACTCGCTGCTGTTTGC
>NZ_JBAURI010000276.1:0-5070 GCF_049581145.1 Bradyrhizobium sp. | reverse complement strand
TTTCACCCGCCGGACAGAACGCGTGGGGAGCCAACCAGGCCTTGAACGACAAGGACAAAGAGGTCGACCACGACGAGCGCCTGCCGATCACCGGCATCGAACCCGGGCGTTACGACGCCAAGGTCAGTTACGGCGACACCAGGCAATGCGTCGTGAGAGATATCGACATCCAGGCGGATGCGGTGTTTTCCATCACGGACAAGGACTTGAAGGACTGCACCAAGTAGCCGCTCCGGCGGATCCACATGATTGTCGTTCAGCCTGCCGACGAGCCCTCGCCGGCGTCGACCTTGTCATTGGTGTGCGGGTACTCGCACCGCCATTTGACCGCAGTCCACTTCGGATGCTCGCCCACCCATTGCGCGATGTAGGGCGGCGCCGCCATGACGCACTGCCTCAGCGAGACACTCGAGTTGAAGACCAGATGCGTCTCTTCGCAGGTGGTTGGCGAAAGCACGGCACACACCGTGATGATCAGATCGATCGGATTCATCCCTGAGGTCCCTGACCGGTTTGAGATTCATTATCATATTCAGCTACGAAACCCGCCGTGCCGGGTTTCAACACAATGTGAAAAACCGGCGCTCGCGGCTCCGGCCGGGCCTGGCTGCCGCCGGGCCTTGGAGCATGATCCGGTGCGTAGCGGTTTTTCGAAAAGATCCATGCTTCATGAGCACGATGGCGATGCAACCTGATCGCGTCGCGCTCTAGAAGTTCACGCCGAAGATCAGACGCGCCTGCTGGCGTTCGAAATTGATGAGATCGACGGACGCGCTCGATCCGGCTGGATGTCCCCACGCCTGAAGGCTCCAGGTCGCTGTCAGCCGCGAGCTTTCCGAGAGCTGAAAATAAACCGTCGGGCCGATGAACAAGGCTTGGCCGGCAAGCTCTTCCAGGCCGATGCCATCGTATTTCCGCAGGTATCGCGCTTCACCGCCGATGAAGACGTTGGGCCGGACCTGCGCCATCACCCCGAGCGCCGCGCCGGTCGTAGATTCCTGCTCCGCGGCGCCGGTGGCAACGAAGCGGGTCCATTCCGGCTGGTAGATCAGATTGAGAGCGGCAACCGCAAGTTTTGGAACGATTTCCCGGTCCAACGCGAGCGTCCATTCCGTGCCGAAGTTGCGGACCGCCGCACCCGTCGTTTCATCGATCCGGTCAGCCTGGCTCTCCATTGCCAGAGTCACGCCGAAGGGCGAGCTCTCCCGCCCGAGAAACCGGTAGCGCAGATCGACAGACGCCCCCTGCCAGGTGAGTTGCTCGCGGTCCGCAAGATCCGGAACGCCGCTGATATCGTGCGCTGCAAAGGCGCTTCCCAATTCGATTCGAAAATTCGGCACGGGAACAAGTTCCAGTTCAAGCTCCTGGTCGGTCGCGCGGTACTCTCCCCCGTCCCTGCCAAATCGCCCCGTGGTCTGGCTCTGGAATTCCCGCTCCCCAACCTCGCCGACGTCGCTGCCGATCACGAAACCAAAGAGATGTTCCGTATCAATGCCTTCGGCACGAACCAAGGCCGGAAGCAGCGCGCAAAGGCACGCCATCGTCATCCAGATCGGCCTTGCATGGACAGTCACGTCGAAACCAACGATAGCAAAATGGTGGCACCGCCGACCGAACCCCATCAAAATGCCGGAGCGGCGAGGAGAAATTGGAAAAGCCTTGTCCGCGATCTCATATACTATCAGACATCCGTCCGCTCATGCGGCAATAACGTCAGGGAGGAGAGACCAAATGGCAAAAGTTCTTGTGCTCTACAAGAAGCCGAAGAACGCTGAGGCTTTCGACAAGCACTACGCATCCGTGCATATCCCGCTCGCGAAGAAAATTCCAGGCTTGAAGAAATACGACATCAGCACGGGCGGGGTCGGCGCACCCACGGGCCCAAGCGAGGTTCATCTGGTTGCGACGCTGTACTTCGATTCGATGGAAGCGTTGCAAGCGGGTCTCGCGTCATCAGAAGGCAAAGCCGCGGCCGGCGATCTTGCCAATTTTGCCGATGGCGGCGCGGAACTCTACTTCTTCGACACCAAAGACGTCTAAGGACCAAGCTTCAAAAACAACCGCCAGAGTGCCCGGCGGCCTGAATATCCGGGACGACGTCTGCCACGGCTCGAGGCAAGCGATTGCCGACCGAGCCGGGCAGTTCGTTTCGAGGTATTACTTGCGCGCCGCGCAGGCGTACATGTTGATTTCCATGCCCACCGGCACTTCAACGATCTTCGGTGCATTCCACTTCATTGGCGTCTCCCAAGCAGTTCTGGCGCGATGTCCGCGCCAGCCAAGGGTAAGACCGCGTCGGGCTTCGCGCAAGTGCTTGCCGCGAGCTTGGCAAGCTGACGCGTCAGTTCTCGAAGTTCTGCAAGGACTTGGAAGGATTCCGATGCGTCTCCGGCTACTTCATCAGCCTCAACAGGGCTCGGCCGGCATGGCTCTTCATTTCCTTGGCATCCAGGGTTCCGTCCTTGTCCGAATCTGCCGTCTTGAAGCGTTGCTCGACCACCGCAAGGTACTCGTCGGGCGTCAGCGTGCCGTCATGATCGGCGTCGGCCGCGGCGAACTCCCTGGCCGTCAGCCTGCCCGCCAGTTCGCGCCTGTCGAGGGTGCCGTCGTGATCGCGATCGAGCTTGGCGAACAAGTCCGACGCGGCCTTCTTCACTTCTCCAAGGTCCAGCGTCCCGTCATTATCGGCATCCAACGTCTTGACGGCATCGGCGCGGGATGCTGCGAAGGCCGGCGCGCTTGCCAGAATGGCAGCCGCCGCCGCGAAAATAGATCGGCGCGATATCATTGGTGAATCTCCACTTGTTGCTGGCCATGAGCTGAATCGATTAAGTCGCTCACCGGGCTTGCGAACCGCTGCCTACATCATCCTCCTCCGTAACAGGAGCAATGTGAAGATAATGCGGTTTGATCCAACGGACCGGGAAGCTTTCTGAGGTTCCGACTACGGTCGCACATCTATCGGGTGCTCGGCTCGCCCAAGAACCGAACCCAAGCGATGCAATCGAGTGAGGCCGATCAGCCGAGCCGCGCTCATCTCACCGTTCGTCGCCGGTTTCTTGATACCGGTGTCTGCGCAAGACAGACCGTCCGACTCGCTTGCGCCGGGCGCGGCTGCTCCCGCCAGCCCGCCTGTAGCGCTTACCGGATAAGGAGCGGCTCGGCCGAAAATGGACGGACGAACAGCGGATCGACCATTGCAGGGTGCCGATCGACAAGCGCGGCACCAAGCCGCGACCCAATGGCTGCGTCGCCGCTCCAACCGATTGAACACCGGCAAGGCCTTCTGCGAGCAAATCCTTTTGTGAGCAAGTCCTTCTGTGAGCAAGTCCTTCTGAGATGGTCGGATCAGGCGCCGCTCGGTTGGACGTAGCAAAATACGTAACCGGTCCGGCTCAGGAAAACGATACCGTGCCCGGTGGGATTCGATTTGTCCCACTTGAGCTTGTTGTTCGGTATTTCGATTTCCGTTCCGCTCTCGATGTGAGGCCGGCCGCGCGGCGCATCCGGCCGGTCATCGGAAATGACCGCGTAGGTCTTGCCATCCCTGACGTGGACCTGATCGGCCCAATAGGCGTCGGCCTCGCCGCAACACGACGCATTCGGCACATCGGGCTGCATCAGAGCCTGATACCACTGACGAATCGCCGGCTCGACCGCGTCCCATTGGCCCAAGTCTCGCGCATTCGCTCCGAGTCCGGCGCAGCCAAAAACACCGAGACAAAGGACTATCCATCTCATCCATCTACTCTCCTCTGTTATTCCCGGCAGACTCCGTAAAAGCAATCTTCGTGCCGCCGACGAGGAGAAAAACAGACGATAATATAATGACTTACGGAAATGACATCAGCCCGCTACCTGCTCCAGGCAGCAGCCGCACAACGCTTTCGTGTTGACGCTTTTTACGTTCCGGCAGAGTGTTGTTCGTGCAGCGTCAGAATAGGCGCGCATAAGACTTGGGAGGGTATGGATGAAACGCATTGCGCTGGCCGCAGGCCTTGCCATTTTTGCATCACATGGCGCGAGCGCGCAGAGCACCGACGAGTTGGTCAAGGGCGCGACCGATACGTCGAATGTTCTCAACTACGGCATGGGCTACAACCTGCAGCGCTTCAGCCCGCTGAAGCAGATCAATACCGACACCGCAAAGAACCTCGTTCCGGTCTGGAGCTACAGCCTCGCCGACGACCGCAGCGAAGAATCGCAGCCGCTCGTCTACCAGGGCGTGATCTACCTTACGACCCACGCTGCCACGATGGCGATCGATGCCAAGACCGGCAAGCAGATCTGGAAAACCAAGGTCGAGTATCCACCTGAGACACCGCGAATCGTATGCTGCGGCATCATCAACCGTGGCGCCGCGATCTTCGGCGGCAAACTGTTCCGCACCACGCTCGATGCCAACGTGATTGCGCTCGACGCGAAGACCGGCAAGGAAGTCTGGCGCCAGAAAGCCGCCGACATCAAGGAAGGCTACTCGATGACCGTGGCGCCGCTGGTCGCCGATGGCGTCGTGCTGACCGGTATCTCCGGAGCGGAATTCGGCACCCGCGGATTCATCGACGGTTGGGAACCGGAGACCGGCAAGCATCTCTGGCGCACCTACACGATCCCCAATCCAGATGAACCCGGCGGCGACACCTGGAAAGGCGACACCTGGAAGCTGGGCGGCGGCTCGACCTGGATCACCGGCTCCTACGACCCCGAACTGAACACGGTCTATTGGGGCGTCGGCAATCCCGGTCCGTTCAATGCGGCGGTGCGCCCTGGCGACAATCTGTTCACCTGTTCGGTGCTCGCGCTCGACCCGAAGAGCGGCAAGATCAAATGGCATTACCAGTTCTCGCCGAACAATCCGTTCGACTATGATTCGGTCGCCGAGATGGTGCTCGCCGACATCAACGTCGAGGGCAAGCCGACCAAGGTGCTGATGGATGCCAACCGCAACGGCTTCTTCTATGTCCTCGACCGGACCAACGGAAAGCTGCTCGCGGCAAATCCCTATGTGAAGGTGAACTGGGCAACCAGCATCGACATGAAGACCGGGCGTCCGGTCGAGACCGACATCAC
>NZ_JBAURI010000275.1:0-3837 GCF_049581145.1 Bradyrhizobium sp. | reverse complement strand
CCTCCGAGCTGCTCGAACGCGTCGGACTCGGCCATCGCGCCGACGCGCTGCCGCGGCATCTGTCGGGCGGCCAGCAGCAGCGGGTCGCCATTGCACGCGCGCTGGCGCCCAATCCAAGCGTGCTGCTGCTGGACGAGCCGACCTCGGCGCTCGATCCCGAACTGGTCAGCGAGGTGCTGGAGGTGATCCGGCGGCTGGCGATCGATGACGGGCTGACCATGCTCATCTCGACGCACCAGATCCGCTTTGCCGACGAGGTCGCCGATCGCGTCGCCTTCCTCAGCGGCGGTGTGATCCTGGAGGAAGGCCCGGCGCACGAGGTGCTCTTCAATCCGCGCCATCCGGTCACCGCGCGCTTTCTCAGCGTGATGGACGCCGACCGCACGCCGGAGACCGTCAGATGATGACGCTCGTCTCGTCCTTGCACATCCCGCTGCGCAGAAAGGTCCCTGCATGAAGCATTTCACCCTGCCGGTTTCGCCGGCGACCATTCACTGGGGCTATTTCAGCAAGACGGTCGCCCCCGCGCTGACCTTGCGCTCGGGCGACCGCGCCACCATCGAGACGCTGACCCATCACGCCAATGACGATTACGAGCGCATGATCGCCAATGATCCCGGCGCCGAAAGCGTGTTTCACTGGACCCGTGAGCACAAGGCGGTGGCGCGGCGCGGCGCCGGCCCGACCGAGGGCCCGTTCATTCGCGGATCAGGCGAAGGGCTCGGCGTGCACCTGTTGACCGGGCCGGTCGCGATCGAAGGCGCCGAGCCCGGCGACGTGCTCGAGGTCCGCATCCTCGACATCCGGCCGCGGCCGAGCTGCAGCGCCTGCCATGCCGGCAAATGCTTCGGCTCCAATGCCGCGGCGAATTGGGGTTTTCACTATCACGACCTGATCGACGAGCCGAAGCCGCGCGAAGTCATCACCATCTTCGAGCTCGACACCTCGGGCGAACCGTTCGCGAAGGCGGTCTATAATTATGTCTGGACGCCGCAGACCGACCCTGACGGCATCGTGCATGCGACCATCGATTATCCCGGCGTCCGGGTCGACCACGGCACCGTGCGCAAGCGCGACAACATCATGAAGAACATCAAGGTGCCGGCGCGGCTGCATTTCGGCACCATGGGGCTGGCGCCGTCGGAAGCCGATTTCGTCAGTTCGATCCCGCCGAGCTATACCGGCGGCAATATCGATGACTGGCGCATCGGCAAGGGCGCGCGGATGTATTATCCGGTCGCGGTCGACGGCGCGTTCTTCTCGGTCGGCGATCCCCACGCCGCGCAGGGCGACAGCGAACTCGGCGGCACCGCGATCGAGACCTCGCTGACCGGCGATTTCGAGTTCATCCTGCACAAGAAGAACGATCTCGGCGGCACGACGCTCGAGGGCCTGACCCACCCGATGCTGGAGACCGACCAGGCCTGGTCGGTTTACGGTTTTACCTATCCAAACTATCTCGCCGAGCTCGGCCCCAACGCCCAGACCGAGGTCGCCAACCATGCAAGCCTCGACCGCGCCGTGCGCGACGCCTTCCGCAAGCTGCGCCGGTTCCTGATGACGGTGCACGGGCTGAGCGAAGATGAGGCGATTTCGCTCTTGTCGGTCGGCGCCGATTTCGGCGTCACCCAGGTCGTCGACGCCAATTGGGGCGTCCATGGCACGATCCGCAAGTCCATCTTCAGGTGCGATTAATGCATTGAACCGCAGGGGTTTTTGGCCGCAACGGACGGAGAATGAGGGTGCCGTGACACCGTCGTCGCGGCGGAGGGAGTCGCATGTCTGGCACGGGGGTTGCTTCGACTTTCCCGTGCTGGGTCGACCCATGAGTTTCCGTCCGTTCACGAGCGAATCCTACGCGCAGGACGACCGCCCCGAGGCTTGGCGGGACGTGCTCCGCGCCGTTGGCCTGCGCCCGGCGTCCGCCCATACCTTCTACGACGGTCACGCCACCGCCTCGCATCGTCAGGCTCCCGGTGTGGCGCTGACGCGGCTCGCGGCGGAATCGCAGGCCGTCTCGCCGCTGCCGCAACCGAACGAGGAGCTGCCGATCGCGCTGCTGCCGATCGAGGATGGCGTGGTGCTGAAGAGCCGCGCCGGCCACCGCATCATTCCGGTCGGCCATCTGCTGCTGCTGCCGCGGAACGGCGACTGGAGCGTCATCTTCCAGCGCGACATGCGCGCGATCGTGCTGTCGGTGACCTCGGACGCGCTGCATGGCCGCATCGTCGGCAAATTGAAATTCACCGAGCCGCAGGTCGTGGTGCCCGGCGGCTTCGCCGACGTGGTGTCGCGGCTATTGGAGTCCACGGCGCGAACGCTGGAAAGCCTGAGCGACGTCGAGTGGACCACGATCGCCCAGAGCCTGGTCGATCTTCACGTGACGCTCGCGCACCGGCATTCCGCGGCCACGCCCGATGTTGGCAGCAGCGCGAACCAGGCCGCGATCCTGCACCGGATCTGCCAGGCCATCGAGCGCAGACTGGATGATCCCGCGCTGGCGCCGGTCCGCCTGGCGCAGGCCGAAGGCATCTCCGAACGCTATTTGCAGAAGCTGTTCGAGGGCGTCGGCGACAATTTCACCCATTATGTGCGCGAGCGCCGGCTGCAGCGCGCCTGGGCCGACCTGTCGAACCCGACCGAGGCACACCACTCGATCTCCGAGATCGCCTACCGCTATGGCTTTGCCGATTCCGCGCATTTCAGCCGGAGCTTCCGGCATCGCTTCGGCCTGTCGCCGCGCGAATTCCGCCAGCAGGAAGCCGGGCGCGTGACCGCGCCGTCGACAGCAAGCGAGCAGCGCGGCTGGCCCCATGAGGCGCTGGCGCAATTGCGTTCGCATCAGCCGGCAGCCGCCAGCAAGAGCCGCGCGGTCGCCTGCGGCGCCGAAACCGATGACCATCGCGCCGCTTCTGCACCGAGCCATCACCACCTCGCGATCGACGCCGCGAAAGTACATTGGGGCTATTTCAGCCGCTCGCTCGCGCCGCAAGCCGAGATCGCCTCGGGCGATACCATCACCATCGAAACGCTGACCCAGCACGCCTCCGACGATCCCGAGCGCATGATCGCAGGCGATCATGCGGCGGAAAGCGTGTTCGGCTGGACGCCGCAGACCAAGAATGTCGACCGCCGCGGCGCCGGTCCGATGGATGCGAGCGTGTTCGGGCGCGGCGCCGGCGAAGGCTTTGGCGTGCACATCTGCACCGGCCCGGTCGCTGTCAAGGACGCGCAGCCCGGCGACGTGCTGGAAGTACGCATCCTCGATATCGTGCCGCGGCCGAGCCGCAATCCAAACCATGCAGCCCGCGTGTTCGGCAGTAGCGTCGCGGCCTGGTGGGGCTATCACTACAACGAACTGCTCGCCGGCCCGAAGCCGCGCGAGGCGGTAACGATCTACGAGATTTTTGCCGACGATCCGGCGCCGCATGCCCGCGCGCTGTACTCCTATCGCTGGCAGCCGCAGACCGATCCGTTCGGCGTGGTCCACGCGACCTATGACTATCCCGGCGTCCCGGTGGCGCCGGATACCATCAAGCGCCGGCAAGCGGTGCTGGAAGGCATCCGCATTCCCTTGCGGCCGCATTTCGGCGTCATCGCGGTGGCACCGCGCGAGGTCGATTTCGTCGACTCGATTCCGCCGTCCTATTTCGGCGGCAATCTCGACAATTGGCGGCTCGGCAAGGGCGCGACCATCTACCTGCCGGTCTCGGTGCCGGGCGCGCTGCTGTCGGTCGGCGATCCCCACGCGGCCCAGGGCGATGGCGAACTCAGCGGCACCGCAATCGAATGTTCAATGACCGGCACGTTCCAGGTCGTCCTGCACAAGAAGGTGAG
>NZ_JBAURI010000274.1:0-8083 GCF_049581145.1 Bradyrhizobium sp. | reverse complement strand
TGACCACGCGGCCGGCGAAATGGCGTTGAAAGAAGCCCTTGTCGTCGCGCTGGACGCAGGCTCGCAGGTCGGCCAACGAATAGGTCTGGATATCACTGGCGCCGCCATCGAAATTCAGCGTCAGCGTGTTTGCAACCGCACTCGGAATACGATAGCCGGCGAGCGTGACACTGCCGTCGCCGGCGAACAGAGGTTCGGCGTTTTGCGCGCGCGCCGCCAGCTCCAGCGCCATCGACGGCACGACCGTGCCGTTGCCCGAAAACGTCAGCGGCACGCGCCGCACCACCTCGTCGGGATCGGTGTAAACGTTGAGCGCGCGGATATTCTTGGCCTGACCGACCGCGATGCGTTGTCCGGGCGAAGGCTCGTTCGCCCCTTCGGCGTGCAGAATTTCGCCGAGCACGACCTTGCCGGCGATAGCCCCTGCCCTCAGAGATAACAGGAAGGGGCGATCGAAGCCGCGCATCCTCAATCCCAGAGACGTATCGCCGAAGGGGATTTCGGATTGCTCGATCGAATTGGGAAGCACAAGGTCGAAGCCTGTCAACCTGGCTCCGCCGTCAAGCACCGCGCTCAGCACGCGGCCGATTTCCGTGGTCCAGGTCGCTGTCGGCGAATCCTTGAACGGCGGGGTCTGGTATGTCTCCTCATCAATCACGATCACCGCGACCGGAAATATCGCGGGGTCGCGGCGCGGGCCGAATGCCCGCCAGCGCAGCGCGGTAAGGATGTCGATCGACCAGCCATGCAGCAGATCGAACGGAGGAAGCGCGGACGCAAGCCCGCTGAGCAAGGCGATCACCACGATCACGGTCGCCTTCCGCCGGAAGGTTTGGCTCAAGACGTTTCCCATGAGACGCACGTCATGGCCTCGCCGCTTCCTTCTATTGCAGCGGGACCAAGCGGCCAATCACGGGGCCGGGCCCAGGCTCGGCCTGGGCATCGACCAGGAAAACGACCCGTCGCGACTTCAGCATCGCCGAATATGTGCCGCCCGGTTTCAGCGCGACCTTCGCCCTGGCAAAGTCATAGAACTTGCCACGCGTCAGGGACGCGGGCGTCAGGTCGATCTCATAGCGCTCGCCTTTGACGTCGAGCCGTTCGACGACCAGCTTGCCGCGGCCGGATGCCGCGATGATCGGCGACAGTCCGTGGAGCACGAGCGGCGGCGGATCCGGTTCGTTGAGACCGCGCACCAATGCCGCGGCGCTCTCGCCCGTCTCGTGGCCGATATGCTGCGACTGGCTCGGGTCGCACGCCACCTTGTCGGCCCTGAACTCGGCAAGGTGAACCGCGCTCTGCTCGGTCCCCACGATCACGGTGCCGATCCCCGAGATAATTTCGCGCCAGCAGGATTTCATGTAGTCGAGCACAACCACGCCGCCGGTCCCGAGCTTGATGAGCTGGCCGGGAACGACATAGTCCATCAACTCCGCGCCCGAGACCTTGCCTCGCACGTCCTCGACGACGGCAACAGGTGCCTGCGCTTGGGCCGCGCCGATCAATCCGAGAAAGCCAATAATCGCGGCACACACGCGTTTCATTTGAAAGACCCCGGTGAAATCGGCCCTCGCCATGGCATATCGGGCGGCGACCTGCCGACAGGACAGCCAGCGTCGGACCATGCCGAACATCATGAGCCATATCACACACGGCTCACACACGGCCAACTTATTGGCCGCGCGGTCACGGCCGCAAAGACCCTCCGGCGCTGTTTCGGGCCACATCTGTTGCAAACGGATGACGGCTGCGGCGCAAATTACCTCCGCGCGTCATATGCAGCCGGTGCCACGACGACGCCTTTGTCCTTGGGCCAGTGCAGTCGCCATGCCAACGAAATATCCGTAACCGCGCCGGGCTTGGCCTCAAACGCCCATTCCACCACTCCGCACCGGTCGCGCACATGTTCAGAGACCACAAACGACCACTCCGCCCCTCTTGCGATCGAGAAAATGCAAGCGGCGGCGTTTGGAATATCAGCAGCCTTCAAATGCCAGCACGTCAGCCTGTCTCTCCTCATCACGCGGTTGGGCGGCGTCGTCAAACAGCATCATTCAAGCTCGATCGGATCGAACTTGCCATCCTTGTCCAGTTCCGTTCCCCAGACCTTGTGCAAGGCCTGATGCTCGCCACGGCTGAAGCTGATCGGTACACCGAGACCTAGATCAAGATTGCGGGTGTTCTCGAGCATGTCCACCACCCTTTCGGTATCGATTTGCGGACCGCATCGCCTGAGCGCGTCGATCAGGATGTTGGCCGCGATGAAACCTTCAAACGAGAGGTAGTCCGGAGTCACGCCGGGAAAGTATTTCCCCAGCGCGGTCTTGAAGTCGAGCACCTCGCTCGAATAGCCCGACACGGCGGGGACCGCCTGGGTCACGATGATGTTCTCCATAAAACGCGGTCCCAGCAGCTTCAGCTCTTCGGCCAGCGCAGTGGCGCCCGCGACCGACATGTTCGTGTAGATCATGCCCGGGAACAGGTCGCGAGTCTTTTCGATGAACTTCGCCGCCGGCCGCGTGGTCGCCGTCATGACCACCGCGCGGATCGGGACCTTCTGCTGCCTGAGCTGATTGACCGCCTCGTCGACGTCGAGTGTATTGCGGGGATAGGTCAGCCGCAAGATGGACTCATCGTTCGCGCCCATCGCGCGAAATGCCCTTGCGACACCGGCAAATCCCTGGTCGCCAAACGCGTCATTCTCGCCGAACGCGGCGATCTGGTTCGGTTTCAGTCTGCGTATCTTCAAGAGATAACGCACCGCGGCGTCGGCCTCCTCCATGAAACTCGGCCGGTAATTGAAGACGTAGCGATCGGGAGGATCGTGCCGCACCACGGAGCCTCCGGTGAAAGGCGCGAAGAACAGCGCCCGGTGCTCGAGCGCGAAGGGCACCGATACATCCGCGGTCGGCGTACCGAGATTGCCCAAATAACCGAACACCTGATCCTTGTCCCAGAGCTGCTTCATGGCGCCGAGCGTCCGCGACGGCTCGAAGCCGTCGTCGGCCGGAATCAGCTTGAGCATCCTGCCATTCACGCCGCCGGCGTCGTTCACCTTGGCAAAGGCGACGTCGATACCCTGCTTGTAGTTCTGGCCATTTTCCTTGGCACTGCCGCTGTATGGAATGACGATGCCGAAACGAATTTCGTGATCGGTCACGCCGTGCACGTCGGGCGCAGGAAGGGGCTGCGTCGGCGCGACCGCGGCGTTGGCCGCCGAGGGCGAAATGGCGTCGGCGAGCGACGACGAAGGCCGCGCCGGAGGGGGCGCGGGCGCCACATTGATGGTTCGTTCGAGATCGGCAATCTGGCGCTCCGCCGCCGTACAATCCGTCCTTCCGGTGTTGACCAGGTCGCGGCCATCGGCGACGTAGCGGTCGAAAAGCCGCCCGAGATCACCGCGCTCGGCGTCGTCATTCGAGGCTTCCCGGATCACGGCCCGAAACTTGTCGACGATCAACTGGGCACGAGGCGGCGCAACGTTCGGGCAGGCCTGCGCCGAACCAATGATCGGTCCAACGCGGCTTGCGAGGTCACGTACGACGCTGACATTGTCGGCGGATGCCGGGCCCGCGGTTGCGAGCAACGCGCCAAACAGGATCGGAGTCCAGCAGGAATTCAGACAGGCGCGACGCGACAGGCTTGGTTTGTTGCACTGATTCAACATGTACTTGCCCCACCCCGCTCGTTGCTGTTGCTACGTGTTGCTCTTCGTTATTGAATGTTTCCGTCGAACCGCTCTTTTAGGGCCACGACGATATGAACCGTCGCGGCAGTTGTCGGAGGGCTCGACATCGCCTTGCGCGGTCGGCTTGCCGAACGAGGCGAGCCGCGGCTGGAATTGCACGTTCGCCGGTTTGGCTGGGGCGTTTGGCGCTCGCGCGGCAGCGCAGCGCGGGCTTTCGAGGCGAGTCGGCACGACCCGGCGGCTGGGTCGCCAGCCACGCGCACGACACTGTTTTCGGGATCCTCGACACGTGACCATCGCGTCTCCGACCTTCATGCACTCCATGCGTGCACAACGAAATGCACTATCGCCGGCGCCGTTGCTCTGTTTCAGCACTCATTAGTTGCATCTCAAGCACGCAATTGTGCAGATAAAGGGGCAACGCTCTCCAATCGCAGAACACCAAGGCACAAAAGCAGACAAAATTTGTCTCGAACTGGGACGCGACACGGCGAGCATAACATTGGAGCAGATCTCGCCAGGGATCCGGGTTATCTCGGCGCGACAAGTCGAGCGCCGGGATGAGGACCGATCGATCGGGGTAACCGGAAGGCAGGCCGCCGCGACGGCGCGCACCGCAGAAAACAGTCGTTCAGACTGCGAGCACCCGATCTCCCCCTCCTGGCCGGCAAAAGGGAAGCGACCGCGTTTGGACCACCAGCGCCGTTAAATGCCCGCTTTGGCCAGGATTCAGCACGCCTTCGGCGCCGTGGTCGGGCCGGATCATTCAAGCTCGATCGGCTGGAATTTTCCGTCCTTGTCCAGCTGCGTTCCCCAGACCTTGTGCATAGCCTGGTGGTCGCTGCGGCCGAAATTGATCGGTGCACCAAGGCCGAGATCCAGATTGCGCGTGTTCTCGAGCGCCTCAACGAGCTTTTCGCTATCGACCTGCCGACCGCATCGCCTGAGCGCGTCGATCAGGACGTTGGCCGCGATGAAACCTTCAAGCGAGATGTAGTCCGGAGTCTCGCCCGGAGCGTATTTCGCCAGCGCGGTCTTGAACTCGAGCACCTCGCTCGAATAGCCCGCCACGGCCGGGACCGACTGGGTCACGATGACGTTTTCGCCAAAGCGCGGTCCCAGCAGCTTCAGCTCTTCGGCGAACGCAGTGGCGCCGACGATCGACATGTTCGTGTAGATCATGCCCGGGAACAGGTCGCGAGTCTTTTCGATGAACTTGGCCGCCGGCCGCGTGGTCGCCGTCATCGCCACCGCGCGGATCGGAACCTTCTGCTGCCTGAGCTGATTGACCGCATCGTCCACGTCGAGCGTATTACGGTTATAGGTCAGTCGCAGGATGGAAGAATCGTTCAGGCCAATGGCGCGAAAGGCCTTCGCGACACCGGCAAAGCCCTGGTCGCCGAGCGAGTCATTCTCGCCGAAGGCGGCGATCTGGTTCGGTCTCAGCTTGCGCATCTTCAAAAGATAACGCACCGCGGCATCGCCTTCTTCGACAAAGCTTGGCCGGTAGTTGAACACATAGCGATCAGGAGGATCGTGCCGCAGCACGCTGCCGCCGGTGAACCCGGCGTAGAACAACGCCCGGTGATCGAGCGCGAAGGGCACCGATACCTCAGCGGTCGGCGTACCGAGGTTGCCCACATAGCCGAACACCTGATCCTTGTCCCAGAGCTGCTTCATGGCGCCCAGCGTCCGCGACGGCTCGAAGCCGTCGTCGGCCGGGATCAGCTTGAGCATCCTGCCATTGACGCCGCCGCCGTCGTTCGCCTTGGCGAACGCGACTTCGAAGCCAAGCTTGTAGCTCTGGCCGTTTTCTTTCGCGCTGCCGGTGTATGGAATGACCATCCCGAAACGGATTTCACGATCGGTCACGCCATGCACGTCGCCCTGAGGAACAGGCTCGGTCGGCACGACGGCGGCGTTGGCCGCCGCGGGGGCAATGGCATCGGCGAGCGACGACGCGGCCCCGGATGGAGGGGGCACGATATTGATGGTTCGTTCAAGATCGGCAATCTGGCTTTCCGCCGCTGTGCAAACCGTCCTCCCGGTGCTGACCAGGCTGCGGCCATCGCCGAGGTAGTGTTCGAAAAGCCGTGAGAGGTCGCCGCGCACGGCGTCGTCATTCGAGACTTCCCGGATCACGGACTGAAACTTGTCGACGATCAACTGGACGCGCGACGGCGCGACGTTCGGGCAGGCTTGCGCCGAACCGACGATCGGTCCAACGCGGCTTGCCAGATCGCGGACGACGCTGAGGTCGTCAGCGGACGCCGTGCCCGTGCCTGCCAGCAAGGCGCCAAACAGGACGGGAGTCCAGCGGGAGTTCAGCCAGGAGCGACGCAACAGCGTCGAATTGATCCACCAGTTCAGCATGTACCGCACCACTTTTTTCTTGCCATTTTTTTCTTGCCACTTTTTTCTTGCCAGTTTTCTTGTTCTCTTCCCTGTCGGGCGTTCTTGCGCCCAACAGGTCTTCAGCCGCCACGGCATGAGCCCTCGCAGCAGCAGATCGGATGGGTCAAAATCAGCCTGAGCAGCCCGCTTGCTGGACGACGCGAGCAACCGCCGGAGCTTGGGCACGCACCAGCGATCCACCCGAATTGATGATGATGGGCCTTCTTATGGGCCTTCGAGTTGAAGCGCGGGTTGAACGGAATCGGCTGGACAGTGCCCGCCGCGAGCGCGGATCGTCTTTGGAGCGTCTCCGGCCCTTTTCACAGCCGGCGCCGGGCGTCATGGAATGCAACCATGCCGGAGCGCCGTTGGTTTTTTTCAACACGCATGGATGGTCTATCGCACCCCATCGTGCAGATAAAGGGTCGTACTCGCCCACAACCGCTCAATATGGCAGCACAGGAGTAACGAAAATTTGCCTCGAATTGAAATCGCGCGATGATCTTGGTGGCGCTGAATGGATTCCATGATTCGCGGGAGCGGCCACATGCGGATCGCGCATCGATTGATGCCGACTACGTATTGTCTGGATGCACGGGCCTCGCGCCGAGCGAAACGCCCCCCTGCGCTGGCTTGATCGGCCACACGCAGACCGCCGCCGTTCGGCGGGCGGTCACGATCTTCGACAGACGGAAATAGTCTGACGCCGTCGGCAACACTGACGAGGGTCTAGAACACGAGCGCCTTGGCCTGTTTCACCTGCGGCAGCGCCTGCACCTTGGCGAGCACGTCCGCCGGCACCGCGCCGTCGACCTCGACCAGCGCGATGGCGTCGCCACCCTGCTTGACGCGGCCGAGATGGAAGGTCGCGATGTTGAGCCTGGCATCGCCGAGCAGGCTTGCGAACCGGCCGATGAAGCCCGGCTTGTCCTCGTTGGTCACATAGATCATCGACTTGCCGAATTCGGCATCGACCCGGATGCCCTTGATGTCGACCAGCCGCGGCTTGCCGTCGGCATAGACCGTGCCGGACACCGAACGCTCCTGCCGTTCGGTGATGACAGTGACCGTGATCAGGCTTTCGTAATCGCTCTGCGCCGCGCGCACCACCTCGTCGACCACCATGCCGCGCTCCTTGGCGACGACGGGGGCGGAGACGACATTGATGTCACCCAGCATCGGCCGAAGCAGGCCCGACAGCACCGCCGAGGTCAGTGCCTTGATCTTCATCTCGGCGACGTGGCCCTCATAGGTGATCTGCACCTTCGTGATGCCGGACTCGGTGAGCTGGCCGGCGAACGAGCCGAGCTTTTCGGCCAGTTCGATGAACGGCTTCAGCTTCGGCGCCTCTTCCGCCGTGATCGAAGGGAAGTTGACTGCATTCGAGATCGCGCCGCTCAAGAGATAGTCCGACATCTGTTCGGCGACCTGAAGCGCGACATTCTCCTGCGCTTCCGTTGTGGATGCGCCGAGATGCGGCGTGCAGATCACATTGGGATGGCCGAACAGCACGTTCTTGGTGGCGGGCTCCTCCACGAACACGTCGAAGGCCGCGCCCGCGACCTGCTTGGCGTCGAGCGCATCGACCAACGCCTGCTCGTCGACCAGGCCTCCGCGCGCGCAATTGATGATGCGCACGCCCGGCTTCATCCTGGCGAGGGCTTCGGCATCGATGATGTTCCTGGTCTTGTCGGTCAGCGGGGTGTGCAGCGTGATGAAATCGGCGCGCTTGAACAATTCGTCGAGTTCGACCTTCTCGACCCCGATATCCCTGGCGCGTTCAGGCGACAGGAACGGGTCGAAAGCGATCACGCGCATGCGCAAGCCCTGCGCGCGGTCGGCGACGATGGAGCCGATATTGCCGCAACCGATGACGCCGAGCACCTTGCCGGTGATCTCGACGCCCATGAAGCGGTTCTTTTCCCACTTTCCAGCTTGCGTCGAGGCGTCGGCCTGCGGGATCTCGCGCGCCAAGGCCAGCATCAAGGTGATGGCGTGTTC
>NZ_JBAURI010000273.1:0-10190 GCF_049581145.1 Bradyrhizobium sp. | reverse complement strand
CGGATTGTCCTACGTCGCGCTGTCGCTGACCGATGACGCCAATTTCCGCGGCGGCTTCGAGCCGCTGCTGCCGGGATGCACGTCGATCCCGTTCAATGATCTCGCAGCACTCGAGCAGGCGCTGTCGTCGCGCCAGGTCGCTGCCTTCATCGTCGAGCCGATCCAGGGCAAGGGCGTCAACATGCCCACCGAGGAATTCCTGCCGGGCGCCGCCGCGCTCTGCAAGAAATACGGCACCCTGTTCATCGCCGACGAAATCCAGACCGGGGTCGGCCGCACCGGAAGATTCCTGGCGGTCGAGCACTGGAATGTCGAGCCCGACATGGTGCTGCTCTCCAAGGCCTTGTCCGGCGGACATGTCCCGGTCGGCGCGCTGCTCACGCGCAAGAGCGTTTTCGACAAGATCTTCAATCAGATGGACCGCGCGGTGGTGCACGGCTCGACATTCGCCAAAAACGACTTGGCGATGGCGGCCGGGATCGCAACACTCGAGGTGCTCAAGTCTGAAAAGTTGATCGAGGCGGCCGCCAAGCGCGGCGCCGAGCTCAGGCTCGCGCTCACCCGCATGGTGCCGGGCTACGAGCTCTTGAAGGAGGTTCGCGGCAAGGGCCTGATGATCGGCGTCGAGTTCGGGCCGCCGAAATCGCTGCGCCTGAAGGCGTCCTGGAACGTGCTGGAGACTGCCAACAGGGGCCTGTTCTGCCAGCTCATCACGGTGCCGCTGTTCAAGGACCACAAGATCCTGACTCAGGTCTCCGGCCACGGCAGCCACACGATCAAGCTGCTGCCGCCCTTGACGATCACCGAAGAGGATTGCAACTGGATCGAGACGGCGTTCGATGCCGTGATCGCCTCCAGCCACAAGGTTCCGGGCGCGATCTGGTCGCTCGGCAAGACTCTGGTCGACAACGCGGTGCGTCGCTCGGCGTAGGTCGTCCAGGCGTGACGGCGCGCGCCTCGACTCTCGTCTGCATCTCAAGTCTCCTTGTTGGTTTGAATCGCGGCTTCGAATTTCTCGCCGAATTCGGCCAGCTCGGCGACGCCGACATCGCTGACCGCCCAGAAGTTCATGCCGCGCTCGCTCCAGGCGCGGATGTTGTAGCCCTGGATCATGTTGGTGGTGGCCGCGACATGCTCGGTGTTGTCGGATTTAGCCACGAACAGATTGATCACGTGGGCGCGGATCCGGTAGACGACGGCGCCGATCGGGCGGGAATCGACATAGTCGAGCCGGCCGCCCGCCAGCGTAAAGCCCTGTGGGCCGAGATCGATCACCGGCGGCGACAGGTCGAGCTTGCCGTTGAACCACGGCTTCACGGTGTGCTGGTCGGTGGACACCACGTCGATCAGATGTCCGGGCTGCAGCGAGCGCACATGCGCGGAGACGATTTCGGATTCGATCTGCTGCTGGTCGTCGTTGCGCAGCACGATGGCGACGAGGCCGGTCGCAGCCAATGCCGACACCGCCGAGCCCATCGCAAAACCGCGCAGCAAGGCGCGCCGGTTCGCAACGAGGCGCGGAGGCTGCGGCAGCGACGCCTCGATGCGCCGGCGCAGCGAGGCTGGCGCGGTGTAGCCGAGATCCATCGCTCCGATCGCCTCGTGCATCTGGCGATAGGTGACGAGATCGGCGGCGCAACGGGGACACCCCGCGATATGCGCTTCCACCTCGCGCGCGTGCCCGGCGTCGAGTTCGCCGTCGATCAGCGCGTGAAGCAGGATTTCAGCCTCGTCGCAGGTCATCTTGCTTGCTCCTGGTCCGCCATCCATGCCGAACGCAACATGGCGCGGGCGCGCGCGAGGCGGGACATCACGGTGCCGACCGGTGCCCCGACCGCAGCCGCGATCTCGCGGTACGAAAGATTATTGATCTCGCGCAAGACGAACGTCTCGCGGAAGGGTTCGGCCAGCGCGTCCACCAGCCTGCGGATCGCGGCGGCGTCGCGATCCTTCAGAATCTGCGCTTCCGGTGTCTCCTGCTCCTCGTGCCAGAGCGGCGCCTGTTCGGCGCCTTCGGCAGCATCATCGACCGCTGCGGCCGGCTGCGCCGCGCGCCTTGCATATTCCGCGTGGCAGACGTTGCGCAGGATGGCAAACAGCCAGGGCTTCATGGCGGGGCCTCGATAGCCGTCGAAATGCTTCAGCGCCCGCAAGTAGCACTCCTGAACCGCATCCTCGGCGTCGGCCGCATTGCGCAGCAGGTAACGCGCAAGGGTGCAGACGTCATCCAGATAGGGCAGCGCCGCGTCGCGAAAGCGCCGGGCCCTGTCGGGATCGTCGTGAGAACCTCTGGTCGGCATCGGCTGTTGCCCCGCTTCGGCGGAAGATGCACGCGCCCGGTCGGCTGGAGTCCACCGGCCGGGCGCGACTGTGATGCCTTGGATCGGACTGCTACTCAACCTTGACCATTCCCGTCATGTGGGGGTGCAGCGAACAAAAATACTTGTAGTCGCCGGCCGCCGTGAAGGTGAAGGTGAAAGTATTGTCGGTATCCAGGGCTTTCGACCTGAACTTGCCGGCCGACACCACTGTGTGAGGGATGTCGTCGTGGTTGGTCCAGGTGACGGTGTCGCCCACCTTCACCGTCAGATCCGGCGGCGAAAAGGTGAAGTTGTCGATTGTCACCTGGTGTTCCTCGGCGTGCGCGGAAGCGCCGCCGAGGAGGATGGCCGCAGCGATGACAAGAGATGCACCAAGATGGGTGCCAAGGCTGCGCGGAGCAGTGAACGTCATATTCGGATTCCCTTAGCCCTGCAGCGGCGTGTCGATGATCGCGAGGCGCTGGTCGCCCTGCTTGAAGTTGATGCTGGCGACGCCAAGCATGCCGCGCAGCTTGTCATCGGCGACCTTCATCGGCCCGGGCGAGGGCGCGGTGCCCGGCGCGGGTTGCGGGAACGCGGTCGAGCGCGCGGTGTGGAAGGTGACGGCGCCTTCGACCTTCTGCATCACCTGGTGGATGTGACCGTTCAGCACGGTCACCGAGCCGAAGCCCTTGAGGTATTCGAGCGCCTTGGCGCCGTCCTCGGTGCCCCAGCCCCACTCCGGATACACCGTCCAGAGCGGGATATGGGCAAACACCACCACGGGCGTGGATTTCGACTTGCCCTTGAGGTCGTCCTCGAGCCATTCGAGCTGCTCGGCGCCGAGATTGCCAAGGCCGCCGGCCTTCAGGTCGATCACGTTGACGAGGCCTATGAAGTGCACGCCGTCGGCGTCGAACGAGTAGTAGCCGGCGCCCTTGGTGCCCTTGCCGTAACGGTCCTTGTACAGCTTGACGTCCTCGTCGAGGAAGTCGTGCTCACCCGGCACGTAGTGCACGTCGAGGCCCGCCTGGGAGATGATGCGCTGGGCATCATCGAACTCGCTCACCTTCGACAGGTGGGAGATGTCGCCGGTGTGGATCATGAACGACGGCTTCTTCGGCATCGCCTTGACCTTGTTGATCGCCTCCTCGAGGGTGCCGAGCGCGTTCGGATTGGCCGGCTTGTCGAAGCCGACATGGCTGTCGCTGATCTGCATGAACGTCATGCCCGTCGGCTGCTCTGCGGCATTCGCGGCATCGACAAGACCCAGCGAATGCGGCACGCCGCCGGTGATCGTCCAGAGGACGCCGGTGCCGGCCCAGGTCATGCATTCCAGCACCTTGCGGCGGCTGACGCCGCGTTCTTCATCTTTGTGATCGGTTTCGCTCATCGCGCTCTCTCCATGGGACCCGTGATTGGGTTCCGGCGAGGTGATCGGGCGCGGAGGGGGTTTATTCCCGGGAGGTCGGGGCGGCCGGGACGCGGGATCGCACAGGGTTAATGACGTTTCCGTGAGCGGAAGCATGGCGAGGATCGTTCCGCCACGGAGCGCGCTGGGCACCCTTCTCAACCGGCGGGCAATCCATAAATCCCGAGCAAGACGTCGCGGCGAGGATGTCGTGGTGCCGGAGTCTGGCCGGAGCGGCGCGACGCGGTCGGGAACGGATGCAGGAGAGACCCGAAAGCAGCCAGAGCCTGATGGTCGCGGAGCGCATCGTTCCGCTCGATCGGGCGCGCACCTTCCTCACGTTCCTGGTGGTGCTGTACCACTCGGTCATCAACTACACGCATTTCGGGATCGGCGGCGATCGCATGCGCTGGCTCGGCTTCGATCTCATCGTGCTGTTCAACGACAGCTTCTTCATGGCCTGCATGTTCTTCATTTCCGGACTGTTCGTTCACGACAGTCTGGCGCGAAGGGGCGCGGCGAATTTTCTGTCCATCCGCGCCTGGCGTCTGGGCATACCTTATCTGGTGTCGATCTTTGTCCTGATGCCGATTGCCTATTTTCGCTACCAGTTTCCGGCCGCAAACGACGTCAATTTCCTTCATTTCTGGTGGCACATGCTGACGGTCGGCCCCTGGCCGTCAGGGTCGGCCTGGTTCTTATGGGTATTGCTGGCGCTTGACGCGATCGCGGGGCTGTTGTGGGCGGCAGCGCCGCGCGCGATCGAGGCGCTGGGGCGATGGGCTGCTGCTCGGTATGATCGGCCGATGGTCAGCTTCGCTGCGTTCCTGGTCTTCTCGATCGTCCTCTATCTGCCGCTGCGCCTGGAGTTTGGCGAGGCCTCGTGGTTCACGCCCGGTCACTATCCACTGCCCATTCAGATCAGTCGTATCCTGCTCTATGCCGGTTATTTCCTCGCCGGCGTCGTTGTCGGCTCGGCGGGGTTGAGAGTCGGGCTGCTCGCGGAAAAAGGCGAGGTCGCGAAGCGCTGGGTGGTTTGGCTTGCCTTTGCGCTCATCTTCTATGGCGCCATTCTGCTTCTGGTCTACGCGCACCATAAATGGATCGTGGACTTCAGGTCGCCGCCGCTCTGGTGGCACACGACTTACGCTCTTTGCTTTGCGATGTTCTGCGCCTCGATGACGTTCACGATTCCGGCGGTGTCTTTGCGCTTTGCGCGATCAAGGCTTTGGCTGCTCGACGTCATGCAGCCGTCGGCCTATGGCATCTATCTGCTGCACTTTGTGCCGCTGATCTGGTTGCAATACCTGGTTTACGATCCGGACTACCCGGCCTTTGTCAAATTCGCGATTGTCCTGACCGGCACGCTTTCGACAAGCTGGGGGCTGACCTTGCTGTTGCGGAAAATCCCGGTCGTAGCGCGTATGATCTGAATCGGGCACCCATCCTCCAGGATCATCGTCGTGCCCTTCTCGGGCGATCATCGCGGTCGGCGTATCGGTATGCCCCGGCGAGCGCGGCGTCGTCGTCTCCGACCTTGGGGGCGTGCAGGATTTCGGTGCGCGAGCGCCGTTTGCTGCATCGGCCGCCGCGCGGTGCGGATGGTGTCCGCCGCCACGTGGCGGTCTTGACGGGCCGGATGTCCGGAACCCGTCGACCGCAACAAACTGTCTTGCTCCTGTCAGCAAACTGTCAGGCGAATTGCGTAACCCCTTGTGGACTTTAATTGCCAGACCGGGAGAGAAATATGAGCGAACACAAGGGCGTAGAGCACCACACCAAGGCCGCCGAACACCACGAGCAGGCCGCCAAGCACCACCGCGAGGCCGCCAAGCATCATGAGGCCGGCGATCACGAAAAGGCAGCGCATCACGCCCACACCGCGCACGGCCATGCCAGCCACGCCGAGGAACATCACGCCGAGGCCAGCCGCCATCACGCCGAGACGCACGGCCAGCACGCCTAAAAAGCGGCTCTAAGGCCGTCCGTGAGGCATCTCGCCGTCCCTCCCGGAGGGAGGGGGCGGCTTGTCTATCACGCATCGTGCCGGATCATCGCCGCGCCGTTCTCGGCGATCACCGTCGTCACCACTGATATCTGGCGACCGCCTTGCCGGCGTAACTGGTGGAATTGCTGGAGAACTCGCCCTCGAAAGTGCCGGACAGCGAGAAGCCACTGCGCCATCTGACTTCTGCGGCCGCCGTGGTCAGCGCCTTGTCTGCCGACTGCGCCGCGCCGTTGACCACGAAGGAGGCGCCCGGCAGCGTCTGGAAGGTGGCGGCGATGGAGCGGTCGGTATTGTAGTCATGCGCCCAGGCGAAACGACCGCGCAGGGTCAGGATCGTATCCGGCAGCGTATCGACCAGAACGAAGGATTTGTCGGTGCGGAAGCCGAACTCGCTGCGCGGGGCGGTGACGCTCCTGGCGGCATAGGCCAGCGCGAAATTGCTGGTGCCGAGGGTGCTCTGTTCGGCGTAGGCCGGCAGGTCGACGGTGGTGAACTGGCCGGCCGCATAGGGCGTGATGCCGACGCCCATCCACGGGCTGACAAGACGGTAGCCGCCTTCGATCCGGCCCGACCAGGCATTGGCATTAAACTGTGCCTGCAACTGATCGATGCCGGCCAGCGTCACGGTGCGGTTGGTGGTGACATCCTGCCAGCCATAGCCCAGCGCGGCGGCGATATAGGCCGGTCCGATGGTATGCCGGACATAGGCGCCGGCCTGGAACAGGTCGGAGCGGCCGGTGCCGACACCGTTGGCGATGACGAAACCGGTGCCGCCGCCAGCGAGGGCGAAGCCGGCGATGGTGTTCGGCGTGATCAGGTAGTCGGCACCGACCACGGTGCCGGCGATGCGGCTGGTGGTCGAATTGCTTCCCGTGTCGGCGTTGCCATCGGTGGTCTGCGAACCGCCGAAACCCGCCACCCACACGTTCCAGCGTGCCGCGAAGCTTTGCGGCGGCGCCTTGGTGAACATCGCATAGGCGTCGCGCTCGGCGGCCGAACGCTGGCGTCCGCCGGAGGCATAGGCGCTTGGCTCGGCTTCGGCGGCGTAGCCGCTGACGCCGCCGCCCGGCGGCGATGCACCGCCTCGGCTGTAGGGGTCGAGCAGCAGGCCGACAAACTGGCCCATCGCATCGAAGGTGGCCTGCTGGGTGCCGGTCGCGCCCTCGCCGGTGAGCTGGTTGAGCACTTGGCGGTAGCCATCGAGTGAGGTGGGGCCGTTGAGCAGCAGGTTGAAGATCGGGCCGCCGAGCCCCGCGGTCTGCGCCACGCCGTTGAAGGCGTTGCCGAGCGAGGTCTGGTTGCCGTTGAGCCCGGGGGTCATGAAATTGATGCCGGCGCTCTTGACGACGACGTCATTGGCGTTGGGATAGACCAGCTGCGCCTGTAGCACTGGGCTTCCCAGCAATGACAGGCCGTTGTTGGTCGCGCCGCCTGCCGCCGACAGGATGGTCTGCTGCCAAGGCCCAAGCGCCAGGTTCTGGACCTGCAACTGCACCGCGCCGGCGAGGTTGGCCGTTCCGGATACATTGACGCGGTCGGCGGTGGCGCCGGCGATGTTGATGTCGGTGAGCAGCCGTCCGGTCGTGGTCTGCGTCAGATTGCCTGATAGCGTCGTGGTCTGGATCGTCCCGGCGCCGCCCGGTGACAGCGTGCCGGCATTGGTCAGCGTGTTGCCCGCGCCGAGATTGACGATGGTGGCGGCGTTGAACAAGCCTGTAGCCATGTTGTTGAAGGCGTTGGCACCGCTTCCTAGCGCGACATTGCCGGTCACAGTGCCGAAATTGTTGACCGTGTTGTTGCCCGGCCTGCCACGGAAGAAGTTTATGCCCTCGATTGCCAAGCCGGACAGCGCCGTTACCGTGCCGAAATTGGTCAGCGTGTTGTTGGTGCCGCCAGTGATCAGGACGCCCGCGCCGGAACCGCTGCCGTCGGACACCGTGCCCGATTTGACGGTGATCGCGATCGGGCCGCCGCTGCTGAGGGCTTCAATTCCGTACGTATGATTGCCCTTGGTGGCGATATTGCCGATCGAGGTCACCGTCACTGCGCCTCCAATGCTGGAGGCATAAATCCCTGTCGATCCAGCGCCCAGTGTGGTGATGTTGCCGGTCGAGGTCACCGTTACCGCGCCAGTGGTGCTGACGGCAAAAATCCCGCTGGACTGGTTGCCCGCGGTGGCGATGTTCGCGGTCGAATTTACCGTTACGCCGCCGCCGCCGCTGCTGGCAAGAATGCCGCTCGCATGGTCGCCCTGGGTGGTGATGGTGCCGGCCGAATTCACCGTCACCGGGGCGGCGCCAGTGCCGAGGGCAAAAATGCCATAGGCATAGGTGCCCTTGGTGGCGATGTTGCCGGTCGATGTCACCGCGACGGCGTCGGGGCCAGCGCCGCTGGCTTTCGCCAAAATCCCGCTCGCGTGATTGCCCGAGGTGGTGATGTTGCCGGTCGACGTCACCGTGATCGCGCCACCAGGAAAGGTGCTGACGGCGATCCCGACGCCATAGCTTCCCGTTGTGGTGATGTTGCCGGTCGAGATTACCGTGACTGCGCCGCTGCCGAGAGCCAAAATTCCGAAAGCTGTAGGACCGACGGTGGTGATGCCGAAGGCCCCGGTATTGCTGGTGATGGTGGCGTCGCCGCTGTTGGACGTGAACGCGATGCCGGGGATTCCGCTCGCTGGCGCGATGGCTTGGGTCAGGTTGTTGACGTCGAGCGTGTTGACCGGCGGGACTGGAAAATCGACGCCGCTGGCGATCCCGGCGGACTGATTGCCGCTGCAGATCGCAATTGTAGCGCCGCCGGATAGCGTGCAGGGGTCTGGCGCCGCCAGTGCCGGACCAGGAATCGCGAAAGACAGCGCGCCGGCCGCGGCCGTGCCGAGCAGCGCCTCGCGCCAGCTCAGGCCGGACCGACGTTCCAGCCCCAAGCTCAAGGTGGCCAAATGAGCGCGCTTGGTGGAAGCCGGCTTCGAATTGCTTTTCATTGCAAAGTCTCGTTCCGCTGGCGCTGCATCTGCTTGCAGGAGCCAAGCAAGCTGGTTGGACGAGACGGTAGTTGGATAAAGCTCTATAAGCCCATAAGCATGCACGTGAGAGGAAGATCAAGCTCGGTTAACCCGGGATATCGGATAGCTTGCGGTATTTTGCTGCCGGTGTACCTCACTCGACACACCCGCTGGCCCTAATTGCGCCGCCCGGGCACGTCGCGGGCGTTTCGGCAGGCGGTCGTGGGTTCTCGGAGCAGCCAGAGGCGGTTTGACCTTGCGTGTTTTCGGACCCCTCCCACAGAGAGGATACCATTGAGCACTGAATCAGCCGACGCTTCCGCCGCATCCCCGACCCTGCCGCAACTGACCCCCGCGCACATCGCCTGCTCGCGCGGCCTGCCCGACTGGCTCCGCGCCAACCACCTCAGCCTGGCCTTCACCTCGTACCAGACCGGGCGGCTCTATCTGGTCGGGGTCGACGAGGCGCAGCGGCTGGCAATTCATGAAGTGGGCACCGGCCGCGCCATGGGACTATGGGCCGACCCGCAGCGCCTGGTGCTGGCGACGCCGTTCCAGGTCTGGCGCTTCGAGAACGTTCTGGCCGCCGACCAGAGCGCGAACGGTGCCGACCGCTATTACGTGCCGCGCGTGGCCCACACCACCGGCGAGCTTGATATCCACGATGTCGGCGTGCTCGGCGACGGCCGCATCGTGTTCGTCAACACGCTGTATTCATGCCTGTCGCTGCTGTCGCCGGTGCACGCCTTCCGGGTGTTCTGGAAGCCGTCCTTCATCACGAAATTGGCGGCCGAGGACCGCTGCCATCTCAATGGCCTTGCGGTCAGGGACGGCGAGGCGGCTTTCGTGACGGCGACCAGCCGCAGCGACGTGGTCAATGGCTGGCGCGCTCGTCGCGCCGAAGGCGGCGTCGTGATCGACGTGGCGAGCGGCGCCATCGTCACCGAAAAACTGTCGATGCCGCATTCGCCGCGCTGGCACCAAAACCAGCTCTGGGTGCTTAATTCCGGTAGCGGACATCTCGGCACCGTCGATCTCGCCAGCGGCAATTTCGCGCCGCGTGCGTTCTGCCCCGGCTTCCTACGCGGATTGGCGTTCCACAACGGCCATGCCGTGGTCGGCCTGTCGCTGTCCCGCGACGGCTCGTTCTCGGGGCTTGCGCTCGACGACGAACTGAAGAAGCGCGATGCCGACGGCTGGTGCGGCCTGCAGATCGTGAACCTCGGCTCCGGCGACATCGTGCAATGGATCCGCATCGAGGGCGCAGTGACCGAACTGTACGACGTCGCGGTGTTGCCCGGGGTACGCCGGCCGATGGCGGCCTCGTTCACCGGCGCCGAGATCGCCGAGCCCCTGACCTTCGAGGCGTGAGCCGGCCTATCGCTTATCCTCCAGCATCATCGCCGCGCCCTTTTCCGCGATCATCGCGGTCGGCGTGTTGGTGTTGCCCGAGGTGATGGTCGGCAT
>NZ_JBAURI010000272.1:0-2181 GCF_049581145.1 Bradyrhizobium sp. | reverse complement strand
GTCCGGGTCGAGGCCTCGAAGAACAGGTTGACCTGGGTGCGGCCGCGCAGCGAGGTGCGCTTCTTGTCGATCTGGCGGTTGAGCTCGACATATTCCTCGGAAAGATCGAGCAGGCCGGTAATGTCGGCAGCGGAAAGGCCCTCGATTCCCAGCAGATGCCGGTGACCGAGGACGAAGGTCGATTTCGAATGGGATGTCATTAAAGCGAGAGCTATAGGCGCGGACCGATGGCAGGGCAAGGCCGAAACGGGGCCGGGACAGTTATCCCCCGGTTCGTCGGGGCGGTCTGTGCGGCCGGTGCGGTCATCAGGGGGAGGACGCTTGCCGCGATTTCCGCTCGTTCCATCTTCTCCATCACGCCCGGGCTCAGCGTTCCGACGGGCGGCGTCGCTTCCGCGCGCCATGCCGGGGCATCCGCGGCTTGCTTCGGCCGACTGCAAGGAAGACGTGGACGGCCGGAACAAGTCCGGCCATGACGACGTGGATGAAGCAGGCAAAAGCGATCTGGATCGCGCTCGTCGCCGCCGGCTCGCTCGTCCGCGCCCCGTAATGAATTGATTGCCGTCATGGCGCGGCAAGGCCTTGTGAACTATTCGAAGGCGCGGTGGCACTTTTCGCTGCCGGGCGCGGGCGGGTCGGCCTATGATTTCCCGACCATCGCGCACCACAACAAAATCCAGTGAGGACACGGCCATGACCCAAGCCTCCCCAACCCAAGCCTCCCCAACCCAAGCCTCCCCAACTCAAGCCTCCTTAACTCAAGCCTCCTTAACTCAAGTCTCCTTAACTCGAGCCTCCTTTGCGACCCATGACGTCTTCAACCAGTCGCCGCCGTTCGAGGATATCGATCTCTACGCGGTGGATCGGCCGTTGGCGGACGCAGTCGCGGCCAATGGTGGAGCTGAGGCCGAAGAAGAACTGTCGGTGTTCGGGCAACACTGGGGTTCGGCCGCGATGGCCGAGCGCGGCCGGATCGCCAACGAGAATACGCCGAAACTCCGCAGCTTCGACGCGAGGGGCAACCGGCGCGATCAGGTCGAGTTTCATCCGGCCTATCACGATTTGATGGCGCATTCGGTCCACGCCGGCCTCCACAATTCGACCTGGAACGCGGAGGGCAGGCCCGCCGGCGGCGCTTCCGAAGTGTTGCGCGCGGCAAAATTCTATATGGCGGCGCAGGTCGAGACCGGCCATCTCTGCCCGATCACCATGACGCGCGCCGCGGTCGCCGCACTCGCGGCGGAGCCGGCTCTGCTGGCGAAGACGATGCCCGTGATAGCAACGCGCAGCTATGATCCATCCTTTGCCCCATGGTGGAGCAAGCGCGGCATGACGCTCGGCATGGGCATGACGGAAAAGCAGGGCGGCACCGACGTGCGCGCCAACATGACGCGCGCGGTCCGCGACGGCGATGTCTATCGCATCACCGGCCACAAATGGTTCATGTCGGCGCCGATGTGCGATGCGTTCCTGGTGCTGGCGCAGGCCGACGGAGGGTTGACCTGCTTCCTGATGCCGCGCTTCGCCCCCGATGGCTCCGTCAATGCGATCCAGTTCCAAAGGCTGAAGGACAAGCTCGGCAACCGCTCCAATGCCTCGTCCGAGGTCGAATTCGTCGGCGCCCATGCGACGCGTGTGGGCGAAGAGGGCAAGGGCATCCGCACCATCATCGAGATGGTGCAGTTGACTCGGCAGGACTGCGCGATCGCCTCCGCCGGCCTGATGCGATCCGGCCTGGCGCATGCGCTCAATCATGCCCGCTATCGCAGCGTGTTCCAGAAGCATCTCGCCGATCAGCCCTTGATGCAGGCGGTGCTCTCGGACATGGCGCTGCATGTCGAAGCCTCGGTCGCGCTGGTGATGCGGCTGTGTCGTGCGTTCGACCGGACGCCCGATGATGCGAAGGAGGCGGCCTATATGCGGCTGTTGACGCCCGCGATCAAATACTGGGTCTGCAAGAGCGCGCCGCCGTTTCTCTACGAGGCGATGGAGTGCCTCGGCGGCAACGGCTATGTCGAGGACGGCATTTTGGCGCGACACTATCGGGAGGCCCCCGTCAATGCGATCTGGGAAGGGTCGGGCAACGTGATGTGCCTCGATGTGCTCAGGGCGCTGTCGCGCGAGGCCGAGGCGGCGGCGGCCGTGCTGCAGGAACTCGCGGCGGAAACCAGGGGCCTGCCC
>NZ_JBAURI010000271.1:0-2164 GCF_049581145.1 Bradyrhizobium sp. | reverse complement strand
CAGGAGCAGCCGGGCGATACGTATTTTGGCGCTCCGTTAAAGAAAGCTGTGCAAGATGGACAGGTACCGCAGGCTCGGCTGGATGACATGGTGCATCGGATTGTGCGCAGCATGTTCGCGACGGGTGTAGTGGATAATCCTCCGGTTCGGAGAGTGGTGGATCCGTTCAAGGGGCGCGACGATGCGCGGAAGATTGAGGAAGAGAGCATCGTGTTGTTGAAGAATGAAGGCGGGATTTTGCCGCTGGTCGCGGGTGAGGGAAAGACGATTGTGGTGATTGGCGGGCATGCCGATGAGGGCGTGCTGTCAGGCGGCGGGTCGGCGCAGGTGGATGCGCCGGGTGGTCGGCCGGGTGGATCGCAGTGGGGGAAGCCAGTGTATTTTCCGTCGTCGCCGCTGCAGTTTGTGACGGAGCAGGCGGGAAGCGGTGCGAAGGTGAGCTTCGATGCGGGCACAGATGTGGCCGAGGCTGCGAAGGCTGCGAAGAGTGCGCAGGTGGCGATCGTATTTGTGACGCAATGGATGAGCGAGGGTATGGACAGGCCGACGCTGAGCTTGCCGGAGGGGCAGGACGCGTTGGTGGAGGCCGTGGCGAAGGCGAATCCGAATACGGTGGTGGTGCTGGAGACGGGTGGGCCGGTGTCGATGCCGTGGCATGGGGGTGTGAAGGGTATTGTGGAGGCGTGGTTTCCGGGGATTGGCGGTGGCGAGGCGATTGCGAATGTGCTGTTCGGGCGCGTGAATGCTTCGGGCAAGCTGCCGGTGACGTTTGCGGCGGATGAAAAGCAGCTCCCGCATCAAACGGTGACGGGGTTGACGGCGACGACCGAGAATAACGGCATGAATGGTGGCGGGTTCCACGGCATGCAGTCCAAGAATTTTACGGTCGATTACAACGTGGAGGGAATGAAGGTTGGATACAAGTGGTTCCAGGTAAAGGACGAGACGCCGCTGTTTCCATTTGGATTTGGGCTGAGCTATACGAGCTTTGCGTACTCGGGTTTGACGGTGGCGCCGGGCGCGGAGAGTGTGAGCTTTGAGGTGAAGAACACGGGAGGGCGCGCGGGCGATGAGGTTGCGGAGGTGTATGTGACGCTGCCTAAGAGTGCAGACGAACCGTTCCGGAAGCTGGCGGGATTTACGCGGGTGTGGGTCGACGCGGGCGCGAGCAAGATGGTGACAGTGCCGATTCAGCCGCTGTATCTGAAGGTGTTTTCTACGGACAAGAATGGCTGGGAGCGGCTGGCCGGAGAGTATGGGATTGAGGTGGGCGGGTCTTCGGCGGAGTTGCCGTTGAAGACGGCGGTCACCTTGACGGCGGAATAGGGACGGCGGAGTGGGCCGTGCAGATTCTGAAGGGGTTGGCGCCGCGCAGGCTTTGCTTCTGTACAGGGATCGCGTGTGCGGGTTAGATTGGCTGCGGTGGCTTTTCTATGAGAAAAATCGGTTTAGTTATCTTGTTCACGGGTTTGGGGACTTTCGCTTTTGCGCAACAGAAGTCGGCCGCGATTCCGGAGACGGCGGTGTATGCGGACAGTGGTGCGCCGGTTGATGCGCGAATTACCGACCTGCTGAAGCGGATGACGGTCGAGGAAAAGGTGGATGCCTTCAGCACGGATCCAACGGTGCCGCGGCTGGGGGTGGTGGGGACGGGGCACGTGGAAGGGCTGCATGGGTTGGCGCTGGGCGGGCCGGGGCATTGGGAAGGCCATGCGGGGCGCGGGTTCCTGACGGTGATTCCGACGACTACGTTTCCGCAGTCGCGGGGGTTGGGACAGACGTGGGATCCTGCGCTGCTCGAGAAGGCTGCGGCGCAGGAGGCGTATGAGACGCGGTATGCGTTTGGGAAATATCACCGGGGAGGGTTGGTGGTGCGGGCTCCGAATGCGGATTTGAGTCGGGATCCGCGGTGGGGGCGGAGCGAGGAGTCGTACGGGGAAGATCCGTTCCTGGTGGGGACGCTGGCTACAGCTTATACGCGCGGGCTGCAGGGGGATGGGACGTATTGGACGACGGCGAGTTTGCTGAAACATTTTCTGGCGAACAGCAATGAGAATCTGCGGACGTCTTCTTCTTCGGACTTCGACGAGCGGCTGTTCCAGGAGTACTACTCGGTGCCGTTTCGGATGGCGATTGAGGATGGGCACGCGAATGCGTTTATGAC
>NZ_JBAURI010000270.1:0-5286 GCF_049581145.1 Bradyrhizobium sp. | reverse complement strand
CCATTCTCGCGACCGAAATTCCCTCGATCCAGAACGGCGGCCTGACCGCCGACGGCAAGTCGGTCACCTGGAAGCTCAAGGGAGGCGTCAAATGGCACGACGGCCAGCCCTTCACGGCCGATGACGTGGTGTTCACCTGGGAGTATGTCAAAAATCCCGCCACCGCGGCGGTGACGATCGGCACCTATCGCGAAATCACCGTCCAGAAGGTCGATGATCTCACCGTGCGCATCCTGTTCAGCAAGCCGACCCCGTTCTGGGCGGAGGCCTTTGTCGGGGTTATTGGCTGCATCCTCCCCAAACACCTGTTCGCGGACTACACGGGCGAAAAATCCCGCGACGCGCCGACCAATTTGAAGCCGGTCGGTACGGGCCCCTACACGTTCATCGAGTTCAGGCCGGGCGACCTCATCCGCGGCGAGCTCAACCCCGACTACCACATGCCCAACCGCCCCTACTTCGACACGGTCGAGCTGAAGGGCGGCGGCGATGCCGTCTCGGCGGCGCGCGCCGTGATCCAGACCGGCGAGTATGATTTCGGCTACCTCATCCAGGTAGAGGACGATATCCTGCTTCGCCTCGAGAAGGGCGGCAAGGGCAAGACCATCTATGCGGTGGGTGGCGACACCGAATTCATCGCGCTGAACTTCACCGATCCCTATACCGAGGTCGACGGCGAGCGTT
The DNA here is from genome assembly GCF_049581145.1 of Bradyrhizobium sp. Lineage (GTDB taxonomy): Bacteria > Pseudomonadota > Alphaproteobacteria > Rhizobiales > Xanthobacteraceae > Bradyrhizobium. The sequence goes on along the minus strand of NZ_JBAURI010000270.1, from coordinate 4,602 downwards.
CCTCGATCAAGACCAGGCATCCGCTGTTCTCCGATCCGGCCGTGCGCAAGGCGCTCGCGCTGCTGGTTGATCAGGAGGCCATCAAGAAGATCATCTACGGTCGCGCCGGGCGCATCACGCCCAATTTCCTCAATGGGCCCGAGCAATTCGTCTCCAAGAACACGTCGCGGGAGTTCAGCGTCGAGAAGGCGGCCAAGCTGCTCGACGATGCCGGCTGGAAACCGGGCGCGGACGGCATCCGCGAGAAGGATGGCAAGCGGCTGAAACTCCTGTTCCAGACCTCGATCAACGGCCCGCGCCAGAAGACCCAGGCCATCGTCAAGCAGGCCTGTCAGAAGGCCGGGATCGAGGTCGAGCTGAAATCGGTGGTGGCCTCCGTGTTCTTCTCCTCCGATGTCGGCAATCCCGACACCTATGCCAAGTTCAACGCCGATATCGAGATGTTCCAGATCCCGATGACGCAGCCCGACCCGGCCCAGCATATGCGCCGCTACCAGTCGCGCTTCGTCGCCAGCAAGGAGAACAAGTGGCAGGGCACGAACTTTCCGCGCTATGTGAACCCGGACTACGACGCTGCGATTGACGCGGCCGAGAACGAAACTGACCCGGTCAAGCGCGCGGCGCTCTACATCAAGTGCAACGATTTGCTGTGGCAGGACACTGTCTTCATCCCGGTGATGCACCGCCTGAAGGTGAGTGCCTGCGCCAATACGCTGCGGCCGGTGATCAGCGGCTGGGCCGGAGACACCGACAATCTGCACAACTGGTACCGGGAGGATGCGTAAGGACGGACGTCGGAGGATTGCGCCCTCATGAGCCAGTATGTCCTGCGTCGCCTCTTGATCGCCGTTCCGAGCCTGCTCGGCATTTCGCTCGTCCTGTTCACGGTGCTCGCGCTCGCACCCGGTGATCCCTTCAGCGAGCTTGCGACCAATCCCAACGTGCCGCCCGACGTGCGCCTCGCGCTTCGGCTCAAATTCGGCCTCGACGACCCGATCTATCTCCGTTACCTGCACTGGCTCCATGCCATGATGCAGGGCGACTGGGGCTTTTCCTTTGTCAGCAGGATCAATGTCGACACGCTCATCCTGCAGCGGCTGCCGACCACGCTGTACGTGATCGGTTCTGCGCAATTGCTGGCACTGTTGATCGCGATCCCGGTCGGGGTCTATGCCGCGACCAGGCCCTATTCGCTGTTCGACCAGATCGCCAACACATTTGCCTTCATCGGCTTTTCGCTGCCGACCTTCTTCACCGGCATCCTGTTCATCCTGATCTTTTCGGTCAAGCTGGACTGGCTGCCGTTCGTTTATACGACCGACATCCATGCGACCGGCGTTTATTGGCTGGTCGAGGAGCTGCGGCAGGCCATCATGCCCGTCATGGTGCTCGGGCTGTTCCAGGCCGCCTCGATGACGCGCTTCGTGCGCTCGGCCATGCTCGACGTGGTCCGGCTCGATTACGTCACCACCGCTCGCGCCAAGGGACTGGGGCAGGCCCGCGTCATCGTCAAGCACGCGATGCGCAACGCCATGATTCCGGTCGTCACCCTGGTCGCGCTGCAGATGCCCGCGGTGTTCGGCGGCGCCATCGTCACCGAGCAGATCTTCAGGATTCCCGGCATCGGCTCGCTGTTGATCTCGTCCATTCTCGCCAATGATACGCCGGTCGTGATGGCCGTGACCTTCGTGTTCGCGTGCCTCGTGGTGCTGTTCAACCTGATTGCGGATGTGCTTTATGGCTGGCTCGACCCTCGCATTGCCTTCCGCTGAGCGGCGCGCCAGCTCGCCGTGGCGCGAGACCTGGCGGCGCTATCGCCGCCACAAGCTCGCCGTCGTCAGCGCGGTGCTGCTGCTTGTCCTGATCGCGGCGGTGGTGGTGGGCCCCTTTGTCTGGCGGGTCGCCATCGACGACATCGATGTCAATTCGCGCCTCGATGGGCCATCGCTCGCGCATCCCTTCGGCACCGACGATCTCGGACAGGACATCCTGGCCCGGATGATCTATGGCGGGCGCATCTCGCTTGCCGTCGGGCTTGCCGCGATGCTGGTCTCGGTGTTCGTCGGCACGCTGATCGGCGCGTTGGCCGGCATGTCGCGCGGCGCGCTCGGGCACGCGCTGATGTGGCTGACCGATCTGTTTCTCTCGCTACCGCAATTGCCGTTGCTGCTGCTCCTGATCTATTTGTTCCGCGACGCCCTCAAGGCTGCCTTCGGTCCCGAGGGTGGCATCTTCATCCTGATCGTGCTGGTGATCGGGGGATTGCGCTGGATGCCGGTGGCTCGCCTGGTGCGCGCCCAGTTCCTGTCGCTGCGCGAAAAGGAATTCGTCGAAGCCGCCCGCGCGCTCGGCGCCAGCCCGATGCGCCAGGTGGTGCGCCACATTTTGCCCAACGCGCTCGGGCCGGTCATCATCGCCGGAACGGTCGACGTGGCTGCCGCCATCATCGCTGAATCGACATTGTCGTTTCTTGGTCTCGGCTTTCCGCCGGATACCCCGACCTGGGGCCGCCTGCTCTATGACGCCAAGGATTATCTCGACATCGCCGCCCATTGGGCGTTGTTTCCGGGCGGCGCGATCTTCATCGCGGTGGTGTCGATCAATTTCATCGGCGACGGGCTGCGCGATGCGCTCGATGCCCGAAAGGTGATCTGATGCCGCCCCTGCTCGAGATCAGGGGCTTGAAGACCCACTTCGCGACCGATGATGGCATCGTGCAGGCCGTCGACGGCGTCGACATGTCGATCGACAGGAGCGAGACGCTGTGTGTGGTCGGCGAATCCGGCTGCGGCAAGACCGTCACGGCGATGTCGATCCTGAAGCTGATCGCAATGCCGCCGGGGCGTATCGTCGCCGGCCAGATTCTGTTCGAGGGCCGCGACCTCGTGCCGCTCAACGACAGGCAGCTCGACGACATCCGCGCCAAGGAGATCGGCTTCATCTTCCAGGAGCCGATGACCTCGCTCAATCCGGTGCTCACGATCGGCGAGCAGATCGCCGAGAGCCTGCGGCGCCACGAAGGTCTGTCGAAAAAGGACGCGCTCGCCCGCACGGTGGAGATGCTGCAACTCGTGCAGCTTCCCAACGCCGAAGCGCGCGTGCGGCACTATCCGCACCAGTTCTCGGGCGGTATGCGCCAGCGCGTCATGATCGCGATGGCGCTCGCCTGCCGGCCCAAGCTCGTGATCGCCGATGAGCCGACCACCGCGCTCGACGTCACCATCCAGGCGCAGATTCTCGACCTGTTGCAGGACATGAAAGAGCGCCTCGGCATGGCGGTGATGCTGATCACCCATGCGATGGGGGTGGTGGCCGAAACCGCCCAGCGCGTCGTGGTGATGTATGCCGGCAAGATCGTGGAGGAGGCCAGCGTCGACGAGCTGTTCAAAAATCCACGGCATCCCTATACAAAGGGCCTGATCCGCTCGATTCCGCGCGTGGACCTCGACAGCGAACACAAAACGAGGCTCGAGACCATCGGCGGGGCCGTACCGATCCTGATCGATCCCGCCCCCGGTTGCCGTTTTGCGCCGCGCTGTCGATATGCCGTCAGCGTGTGCAGCGAGCAGGAGCCGGTGCTGCGCGAGATCGCGCCACGCCATCGCATCGCCTGCCACCTCGACGTGACGCCATGAGCGAACCCTTGCTGCGCGTCACCAATCTGAAAAAGCATTTCCCGGTGCTGGGCGGCCTGTTGTCGCGCGAGGTCGGCCGCGTCCATGCGGTCGACGGCGTGTCGTTTTCGGTTCATCGCGGCGAGACGCTCGGACTGGTCGGCGAATCCGGCTGCGGCAAATCCACCACGGGCCGCTGCATCCTGCGCCTGATCGAGCCGACGTCGGGCGAGGTCGTGTTTGACGGGCAGGATGTAACAAACGCCGGCCGCAAGGAATTGCGCGCGATCCGGCGCAACATGCAACTCGTCTTCCAGGATCCGTTCGCCTCGCTCAATCCGCGCATGACCATCGGCGCGATCCTCGGCGAGGCCTTCATCATCCACAAGCTCGCCGCATCGGCCGCCGAGCGCGATGACCGGGTGGCGAGCCTGCTGGTCAAGGTCGGGCTCAAGGCCGAGCACATGCGGCGCTATCCGCACGAATTTTCCGGCGGCCAGCGCCAGCGCGTCGCAATCGCCCGCGCGCTCGCGGTCGAACCCAAGCTGATCGTCTGTGACGAGCCGGTCTCGGCACTCGACGTCTCGATCCAGGCGCAGGTGCTCAATCTGCTGGAAGATCTGCAGAGCGAACTGAACCTGACCTATCTGTTCGTCGCCCATGATCTCTCGGTCGTGGAGCACATCTCGGACCGCGTCGCGGTGATGTATCTCGGCCGTATCGTCGAAATCGCTCGGGCCAGCGACCTCTACCGCCATCCCCAGCATCCCTATACCCAGGCGCTGCTGTCCGCCGTGCCGGTGCCGGACCCGAAGGTGAAGCGCCAGCGGATCCGACTGCAAGGCGATGTGCCGAGCCCGATGAACCCGCCGCAGGGCTGCCATTTCCATACCCGCTGCCCCAAGGCCGAGCCACGCTGCCGGGAGACCGCACCCGAACTTAAAGAGGGTGGTGGCGGACATGTCGTGGCCTGTCATCTGGCCTGATG
>NZ_JBAURI010000269.1:0-2448 GCF_049581145.1 Bradyrhizobium sp. | reverse complement strand
CTATCTGACCTATGTGATCATCAATCCGCAGGCGGATCGCTCAAAGAGCGCCTCGCAGCAGCGCGATGCATTCCTGTCGGCCGGCCTCGTCGATCAGGATGCCGCAGGGATCACGGTTCGCGGCGCCAAGATGCTTGCGACCGGCGGCATCATGGCCGATGAGGTGTTCGTCACCAGCATTCAGCCGCTGCAGCCCGGCGACGAAGCGCAAGCGCTATCGTTCGCGATCCCCTTGAACGCGAAGGGCCTGAGCCTGCTGTCGCGGAAATCCTACGAGGCGGCGGCGATATCGGTGTTCGACAATCCCTTGTCCAGCCGTTTCGACGAGAATGACGCGGTGATCTACTTCGACGACGTCAAAGTGCCCTGGGATCGCGTCTTTATCTCTGGAAATATCCAGATGTGCCAGAAGCAGTTCCATGCGACGCCGGCCCATGTCTACCAGAACTACCAGGCCATGGTGCGGCTCTCCGTCAAGGTGCGGTTTCTGACCGGACTGGCGCAGCGGATCGCCGAGATGAACGGCGTTGTCGGCTTCCCGCAGGTGCGCGAGACGCTGGGGCAACTGGCGGCGGAGGCGGGGATGGTCGACGCCTTCGTCAGCGCCATGGAAACCAAAGGCACCCACCATGGCCGCTATTTCGTGCCGGACCGGCATACGCTCTATGCGGCGCTGACGCTGACGCAGCAGCTCTACCCGAAGATCCTGAATACGCTGCGCGATCTGGCCGGCGGCGGCATGATCATGTTGCCGTCATGCGTCGACGATTTCGGCAACCCTGAGATTGCCGGGCTGATTGGACGCACCCAGCAGTCGCCTGTGGCCCACGCGACCGAGAAGGTGAAATTCTACAAGCTGGCCTGGGATGCGGTAGGTTCGGAGTTCGCGTCGCGGCACCAGCAGTATGAGATGTTCTATTCCGGCGCGACGTTCATCACCAAGGGGCATTCGTTTCGGACCTACGATTGGGGCGCGGCCCGCGAGCTCGTCAGCCAGATGCTCGCAAGCTACGACCTTGAGGACGAGCTGCAGCGGGGCGCAGGCGAACGGGCAGGAGAATAGAGATCGCGATGCATATCGAGACCGATGTTCTGGTGATCGGCGCCGGCGGCGCTGGCATGTATGCCGCATTGGAAGCGGCGCGCGCCGGTGCCGCCGTGATCCTCGCCGACCGCAGCCTGATCGGGCGCGGCGGAGCGACCGTGATGGCGCAGATGACGGTCGCGGCCGCGCTGGGCGAGCAGACGCCCGATCATTGGGAGCACCATCTGGCCGATACGCTCGCGGCCGGACGCGGTCTGTGCAATGAAGCTCTCGCCGCGATGCTGTGCGAGGATGGGCCAGATCGTATCCGTGAGATGGATGCGTGGAAGGTCGGCTGGGCGCGTGAGGACGGTCATATCAAGCAGGCGCAGGCGCCCGGTCACGATCGGCCGCGTTGCGTCTATGTGGATTTCCTCTCGACCGGGCCGGCGGTCTCGAAAACCCTGCGCACGCAGCTCAATGGCGCGAGCGGGATCAGGCGGGTCGGTGATCTCGCGATTGTCGATATCGCGGTCCGCGATGGCGAAGCCTGCGGTGCGATCGCGCTGCATGTGCCGACCGGCCGCGCGGTGACGATCGCGGCAAGCTCTGTCGTGATCGCAACCGGCGGGCTGACGCGGCTGTACCAGCGCAACAGCGCGTCGCAGAACATGGGTGGCGACGGCTACGCGCTGGCGCTGCGCGCCGGCGCCGAGCTGATCGACATGGAGTTCGTGCAGTTCTTTCCGATCGGCCATCTCGCGCCGCGCCTGGTCGGCATGGATCCGATCATGTGGGATCCGTTCCGCTACAAGCTCGGCGGCAGGCTGTTGAACTCCGAAATGCGGGAGTTTGAGGAAGACTACGCCAGCGATGATACAAGGAGCGACGGCAATTATGTGCTGACGCGCGATCTCGCGACTTACGCCATCTCCAGGGAAGTCGCGGCCGGACGCGGCAGCCCGGCGGGGGGTGCCTATCTGAGCTTCGCCCATGTCCCCGAGGCCGAGATTCGCCGCGCCTTCGGTCCAGTGGTCGATCGGCTGGCCGCGAACGGCATCGACATTGCGCGTCAGCCGGTGGAGGTGGCGCCGATCGCGCATTATCACATGGGCGGTATCCGGGTCGACGACACGCTGCAAACCAGGATTGCGGGGCTCTATGCCTGCGGTGAGGCGGTGGGCGGCGCCAACGGCGCCAATCGGCTGTCGGGCAATGCGATCACCGAGGCGCTGGTGTTTGGCGCACGCGCGGGCCGCAATGCGGCGCGCCGCGCGTCGCATGCAAAGGCTGCCTGGTCGGCGGATGCCGCACGTTCCGCGCTCGATCTGCTGGGTGGCGCCACGCGGCGGGATGGGCCGAACACGGCCGCCCTCATCGCCGAGCTGCAAGCCCTGATGGCCACCAGCGCCGGGCCGTTTCGC
>NZ_JBAURI010000268.1:0-2001 GCF_049581145.1 Bradyrhizobium sp. | reverse complement strand
GCGCTACATCGGCAAAGATCTGCTTGGCTCCGGGCGAAGCCCTGGAGCCCGGCTGCAGGCACGCGCCGCGTTTCGCTGACCGGATTGGAAAATGGAATCATCAGGGCGCAGGCTTGCGCATTCTTGCTCGATTCGCCGCGTCCATCGCACCTCGTCTAGCAACGAGCGGACGTCGGATCGCTGCATGGTAACGGCGTCACAGGACATCCTTAAACGAGTCAAACGTCATCTCAAAGCGCTTACTGGCCAAAAGGACTTTCGCGCTGTCGGCCTGCTCCACCGTTATCGTACCGGCCCGAATTGCCAGCACAAAAAGCCCTGGCGTGGTCAAGATGCGGTCGGTCCCCAAGCGTTTGACTGCTTCTCGTCGGAAGACCCTCTTCTCATCGCACGCGATGTCAAAGTCTCCCGCCGCCGCTAAGGCAAGAGAAGCCGCTTCTCCCCTTCCCATGATCGCCGAAAGCTCGGCGAACAAAGCGAGGCTGACAGAATCTTCAATGCGCGTTTGCTTTATCCAACCGTTCCCAATAGCAGCAGTCAAAGCGGCCGCTTGATCGGGTATAATGATTTCAGCCACGACTTCTTCGACTACGATGAACTCGTAGCCAGCGAGGCACCCGAGCAAGAAGAGTGCCCTCGCGTGGATCAGATTTATTAGCACGTTCGCGTCAGTTACGACGACGCGACGCTGAGCTGTCGCCACGGTTAACTCCAGGAACAGACACGCCGGTCGGTCGCTCTCGATCGATCACGCCAAACGCGTCGAGAGACACGCTTGACCTTGGTTGATCCAGCACTATCGCGAACAGCTCCTCTGCCTTGGATCGGCTGATTGCTTCTCGTGCGTACGCTTCGAGCGCTAAGTTCAAAAAGCGAAAGTGGAAGCGATCTCGCTCCCTATCATGATTCGGTTGCGGGAGTCGAAGTAGTTGCTCCATCTCCCGTCCCTTGCCGCGCTTTTCTAGCGTCAAAAACTCTTGGAGTTCTCGGTCTGAAAGAATTTGCAGATTACGTAGTCTGTATAGCGCAACCGTCCGACTGACACCGAAGTGATGAGCCAACAGAATTACGTCGTGGAGTCGTACCTCTTGAGAACCGCTACCCCGCGCCTCGATTCCGATTGCGCTATCATTTTCAGTCGGGGTTTCTGCAAACAGGCGCGCTTGGCCACCCTTGCCCAACGTAGCGAGAAACTCGCGAACGCCGCCTTCCGGCATGAGCAGATTGGCCGCGAATGAATTGGCTCGAACCTCGACGAGCTCGGTGTTCTCGCTGCTCCGGCTGATCGTGCCTTTGGCATCCGAGTCAAGAAGCACATGTGCGTACTCATGGGCAAATGAGAAGGTCCGCCGAAGGAGGTGTTCTCTCCGGTTTACTGCCACGAATGGACCAATGTCGGGGTCAACGAGCGTGAGGCCTGAGATGTCCTCTGGAAGGTCGATCATGGCAGTCCGAACCCCCTGCGTTTGAAGGAGCTCGTCGATATCTCCAATGCGCACATCGCCGATTGCAAGGCGTCGTCGCTCCTGTTCTGCGACGGAGGCGCCCTGTCTAATGGCATCGTATCTAGATCGGGGCGCCGGAATTCCATAGCGCACCGTTGAGGCGATGTCCCGGTTGGCGCCGACCAGCCTCTCAAGGTTCGTCAGTTCGCGACTAACCGACATGCAATCGCGAAGCGCGCTGGCGGCCTTCTCGTCCGCGAGCGCCTCAGCCAATCGGAACGCGACCAATGCGCTCCCCTGCCGAAAATCTTCCGAAAAGAACTCGCGCATGTCCCGGCGGTACAGTCGAGCCAACTGATCAAGCTCAAGACTGCTCACGGCACGATTACCAAGTTCAATCTGCGCGATCGCGGAGCGTGAAACACCAAGGTGGTCGGAAACTTGGTCTTGTTTAAGTGACGCCGCCTCGCGGGCGTCCTTCAGACGCCGTCCTAACTCCTGCTGCGTGAGTGGCATACTTTCTCCCGATTCGTACCTGCTGAGCGAAGCGGGAGGG
>NZ_JBAURI010000267.1:0-6544 GCF_049581145.1 Bradyrhizobium sp. | reverse complement strand
GCAAGCTTGCGCACCTCGACCACGCGGGTGCCTGGAAAGCGCGCCAGCACCTCCTTGACACGCGGATCGGCCTCGGCGGCGCGCTCGCGCTGACTTTTCTCGACCAGGCTCAGTTCGCGCAGTGTCGGCTGGCCCGCCTCGTTGGAGACGATCACGGTCCAGCGCCGCCCGGTCCATTGCTCGAGCTTGCGCGAGAGGTCGTTGATCAGCGTGCGGGCCGCGTTGCGCTCCAGGGCCACTTCCAGCCGGCCGTCCTCGATGCGGACCAGCCGGACATCCGCCTCCAGCGCGGATCTGGTCAGGAGGTCGCGCCTCTCGCCGGCGAGCGCGACCAATTCGGGAAAGCCGTTGATCCGGCGCACCGGGGCGGCCTGCGCCTCCGGCGCCGGCATCGTCATCTGCGGACGGACGGACGCCTCCGCACCGGAGCGCTGTGCGGACGCGGCACGCATTGGCGTCGGCGCCACCGCTGAGGGCTGTGACACTGGCACGCTGCGCGGCGGCGAGCCGGCCGCAACGACCGGCGTCGCTCCGCCGTTCTGTTCGATCATCCTGATCGCTTCATCGGGCGTCGGCAGGTCGGCGACATAGGCGATCCGCACCAGCACCATTTCCGCAGCCGAGGCCGGACGGGTCGCGGCTTGTGTCTCGGCGATGCCCTTGAGCAGCATCTGCCACATCCGCGACAGCACCCGCATCGACAGTTTCGCGGCGAAGTCGCGCCCGCGCAGCCGCTCCGTCTCGCTGAAGGCGACGTTGTCGGCGGTGGCCGGCACGACCTTGACCCTGGTGACGAAATTGACGAACTCGGCGAGATCGGACAGCACCACGATCGGGTCGGCGCCGGTGTCGTACTGCTCGCGGAACTCGCGGAAGGCGCTGGCGATGTCGCCGCGCGCCAGATGCTCGAACAGGTCGATCACCCTGGTGCGGTCGGCAAGCCCCAGCATCTGCCGCACGTCGTCGGCGGCTACCCGTCCCGCGGCATGCGCGATCGCCTGGTCCAACAACGACAGCGAATCGCGCACCGAGCCTTCCGCCGCGCGGGCAATGATGCCGAGCGCCTCGGGTTCGATCTCGACCTGTTCCTTGGCCGCGATATTGGCGAGATGCCGCATCAGGACGTCAGCCTCGACCCGGCGCAGGTCGAAGCGCTGGCAGCGCGACAGCACGGTGACCGGAACTTTGCGGATTTCAGTGGTCGCAAAGACGAATTTGGCGTGCTCCGGCGGCTCCTCCAGCGTCTTCAGAAAGGCGTTGAAGGCCGCCGTGGACAGCATGTGGACTTCGTCGATGATGTAGACCTTGTAGCGGGCGCTGGCCGGCGCGTAGCGCACGCCGTCATTGATGGCGCGCACGTCGTCGACGCCGGTATGGGAGGCGGCGTCCATCTCCAGCACATCCATGTGCCGGCTTTCCATGATCGCCCGGCAGTGCACGCCGAGCTCCGGCATGTGGATGGTCGGCCCCTTCACCGAGCCATCGGGCATTTCGTAGTTCAGCGCGCGGGCGAGGATGCGCGCGGTCGTGGTCTTGCCGACACCGCGCACGCCGGTCAGGATCCAGGCCTGCGGAATCCGGCCGGTCTCGAATGCGTTCGAGACGGTGCGGACCACGGCGTCCTGGCCGATCAAATCCTCGAAACTGGATGGACGATATTTGCGCGCCAGCACGCGATAGGGGCTTGCGGCGTCCAGCGCCCCGCCCGGCTCGCGTGCGCCGGGGTTGGCTCCGTCAGGCCCGTCGGGGGAAGCGCCAGCGTCGGTCATCGATCGATCCGCAATTCAGTGTCGCTCGGCCGGCTTCGATCGCGAGCCGGAAGCACATCCTGGTCAAGGACCGATGCCCGGTCTTGCGCGGGAGGCGCCGTCGGAACGGACCCCGCAAAGCGGATTGCCGCTTTTTGCGCGATTCGCTCGAAAAACAGGTAGGAGACTGACGAGCGACCCGATCCGGACCTCGTTAGGGCTGCTTCCTTCCGGACCTGACCCGGTTGGCGAGTGGCTCGTCCACCGCCAATCTCCCGGCTCCTATTTGGGGCCAAAAGGCCCGGAAAGCAAGCGGGACGGCAGGGGGTCTCCAGGCGGTCTGCGGGACTTGTGCAGAGCCGCGGAAAGGCATTAGTTGCCGTCATGGCCGGGCGAAGGCGCGAGGCGTCTTTGCGCTCGATGCTGCGGCCATCCACGTCTTGGTTTCTTGCGATGCCAGGAAAAGCGTGGACGCCCCGCACTAGGCCGGGCATGACAAGGGAACATGCATGCCGTCTGACTCGCCCGACTGGTCGCTGCACTCCCAGCTCAAGAAAGACACCATCGACATCGGCGACCTGCCGCTGTGCCGGGTGCTGGTCATCAAGGACGCGAACTATCCCTGGCTCCTGCTGGTGCCGCGCAAGGAGGAGGTGGTGGAGATCATCGACCTCGCCGAGGTCGAGCAGGCGCAGCTGACGACCGAAATTTCCCGCGTTGCGCGCGCGCTGAAAGACATTACCAAATGCGATAAGCTCAACATCGCGGCACTCGGCAATGCGGTGCCGCAGCTTCACGTCCACATCATCGCCCGCCGCACCAGCGATGCCGCCTGGCCGCGCCCGGTCTGGGGCGTGGTGCCGCCGCTTCCGCATGACGCCGAAGAGGTGCAGAATTTCATTCGCGCGCTTCGCCGCAAGATTTGGCTCGGTTGAACAGAAATGTCAGCATTCGATTCCTTTCCGCTCGGACGGCCCGCCTTTGTTACCGACATCCTCGACCGCGCGGCGCATCTGCGCGGCAATGACGAGAAACTGCTGGCGCTGGAAAGCCAGCCCTCCTCGCGCGCCTATCTGGTGCATCGCGATTCGCTGGTGGTGAAGCGGGAGGGCGACGGTTCGCGCGCGCTGCTCGGAATCGACGAGGCGCTGAAATTCGGCGCCAATCCCGGCACCATCTTTTTGGGACTGCGCGACGGCGCCGCCGTGTTCGGCATGGGCCTGTCGCCGGCTGCAGCAGAGCAGCTGCTCGGCCGCGACGACGTCGCCGTGAGCGAATTGCGCGGCATGGCGATGCAGGGCGTGGTCCCCCCGGAGCAGCTCTCTGCAATCGCGATGGCGAAATCACTGGTAAGCTGGCATCAGCGCCACGGCTTCTGCGCCAATTGCGGAACCCGCACCGCCATGAAGGAAGGCGGCTGGAAGCGCGAGTGCCCGAACTGCAAGGCCGAGCATTTTCCGCGCACCGATCCGGTCGTGATCATGCTCGTGACCTCAGGCGACAAATGCCTGCTCGGCCGCCAGAAGCAATTTCCGCCCGGCATGTATTCCTGCCTTGCCGGCTTCGTCGAAGCCGCGGAAACCATCGAGGACGCGGTCCGCCGCGAGACCTTCGAGGAGAGCGGCATCCGCTGCACCGATGTCCGCTATTACATGACGCAACCATGGCCCTATCCGTCATCCCTGATGATCGGGTGCACCGCGCGCGCCACCACCGAAGCGGTCGTGGTCGACCGCGCCGAACTGGAGGATGCGCGCTGGTTCGATCGCGCCGAGGCCCGCCTGATGATCACGCGGACCCATCCCGACGGTCTCGCAGGTCCGCATCCCTTCGCCATCGCCCATCATCTGGTCGGCCGCTGGGTGCGTGGGGAAGATCAGGCGAGCGCATAGCGCGAACGCGCCGGCATCTCCCGCCCAATTCAGGGCCTGCGACCGGCACCGCCGATCCTGGCCGCGACTCCCGACAAAGCGCCGACCCGCCCACCCGCATCATCCGCATCGCTATCCGGGACAAGCTGCGCATCGCGGCCCGCCGCCGCGCTGAAATGCCGCCGTTTCCGCTGTGCCGTTGCTGCGCCACAACGTATTGAACTGGAAGATCTTTTAGGCGGAGACCGGTAACGTGCCCGGTCGCGCCCAAGCTTCCGGGACTTGATATAGAAGATTTTTCTCTATAAGAGGGTTTATGACCCTACAAATGGAACAAAGTTCTTCTCATGAGCGACGTCGCCCTTCCAGTCCATGACTCCAACCGCCGCCTCGATGCCATCGATCGCAAGATTCTGATGGTGCTGCAGGAAGACGCCTCGCTGTCGGTCGCCGAGATTGGCGATCGCGTCGGGCTGTCGTCCACGCCGTGCTGGAAGCGCATCCAGCGACTGGAGGCTGACGGCGTCATCCTGCGCCGCGTCGCACTGGTCGATCAGAACAAGATCGGGCTCGGCATCACCGTCTTCGTCTCGGTCGAGAGCGCCGATCATTCGGAAGCGTGGTTGAAGACATTCGCCGAGGCGGTGAGCGCCATGCCCGAGGTGATGGAGTTTTACCGGATGGCGGGCGACGTCGACTACATGCTGCGCGTCGTGGTCGCGGACATGCCGAGCTACGATGTGTTTTACAAGAAACTGATCGGCGCCGTGCCGCTGAAGAACGTCACCTCGCGCTTTGCGATGGAGAAGATCAAGTCGGTCACGGCACTGCCAGTGCCGGCGGGCTAGCTTGCCGGTGCATCGCTACCTTGCGACGCTCAAGGCAGTCGCTTCTCCGTAATACTCCCGAGTCGGGAATTCACGGCTGGTTAGCCTCGTGCCGACTATCGTCCCACGAATGGAGCGCGGGACAGCCATCTCGACATCGCGATGGCCCACCTGGCTGAACGCCGCCGCATTGCTGCTCGCGAGCTGGGTCGCAATCACTGCGTTGACGTTGCAGCCGGGTCCGGGTTCCGAAATTGTCGCCGTGGCTTTTCCGCCGTGGTGGGACGCACGGCACGCCATCGACGCCGCCGCTTCCGCCGACGCTGCAGTCGTGAGGATGACGGCGGTTCCGTCGCTGCTGATTGTGCGACCTGATGGGCAGGACGGTCTGCGGCGGCTCCGCGCGTCCGGCGCCTGGTTTGCCATCGATCCGCAGGCGGTCGCCGCCTGCCTTGGGAAGTAGTTTTGGGGGACTTGGAATGACCATCGAGAGCGACGATCTGGCCATGTTGCGTGACACCACCAGCAAGGTGCTGCTGGCGGCGTTGTGGCTGCACGTTCCGATTGCCGTGATAATCGGCCTCGTGAGCGGTGCCAGCTGGGTCATGCCGGCCGTCATCCTGATGATGATGGCGATCGCCGCGACGGTGTCATGGAGCGCCGCCGGCAATACGCTGTCCACCCAATTGATCTTCGCGGTCGCGTTGATGGGCGGCGTCTCGACGTTCGTCTACGAGCTCGCCGGGCACCCCTGGCAGATCGATATGCACATGTATTTCTTTGCCGCGCTCGCCTGTCTCGTCGCCTATTGCGACTACCGTGTTGTGATCGCCGGCACGGTGGCGGTCGCGCTGCATCATCTGGTGCTGAATTTCGTGCTTCCTGCCGCGATCTATCCCGGCGGCGCCGATTTCGGCCGGGTCGTGCTTCATGCGGTGATTCTCCTGATCGAAGCCGGCGTTCTGATCGTGCTCGCCTTCAAACTGTCGCAACTGTTCGAGACCACCGCCCGCAAAACGGCCGAAGCCGAAACCGCCCATGCCGCGGAAGCCCGCGCCAATGGCGAGCGAGCCGAGATCGAACGGCACGCCAAGCAGCACAGCGACGCGGCGCGGCGCGAACTCGCGGCCGGCTTCGAGCGCAAGATCGGCGGCATCGTCGAGGCGGTTACGGTCGCGGTCGGCGAGATGCAGGGTATGTCGGCGTCGATGAGCGACAGCAGCGCCGAATCCGTGCGGCAGACTGCGGCCGCCGCCAATGCCTCGACCCAGGCCTCCAGCAATGTCGGAACGGTGGCGGCGGCGACCGAAGAACTGACCGCCTCGATCACCAACATCTCCCACCAGGTCACCCGCTCGGCCGAAATTGCCGGCAAGGCCGCCCAGGAAGCACGCCGCACCAACGCCGTCGTCGAAGGGCTTGCCGCGGGCACGCAGAAAATCGGCGAGGTGGTGACGCTGATCCAGAACATCGCGAGCCAGACCAACCTGCTCGCGCTCAATGCCACCATCGAGGCCGCCCGCGCCGGCGAACACGGCAGGGGATTTGCGGTCGTGGCGAGTGAGGTCAAGGCGCTGGCCAATCAGACCGCCAAGGCCACCGAAGAAATTTCGGCGCAGGTCCAGGGTATCCAGAGCGCCACCGGCGAGGCCGTCAACGCCATCCAGGCGATCGGCGGCACGATCGCCGAGATCGACTCGATCTCCAACGAGATCGCCACCGCCGTCGAACAGCAGGGTCTGGCGACGCGCGAAATCTCCGGCAATGTCCAGCAGGCCGCGAGCGGCACCAGAGACGTCAACAACAGCATCGTCAGCGTCTCACAGGCCTCCGAGGAGGCCGGCGTGCTGGCCTCCAAACTGCTCGGCGCCGCCAACGGATTGTCGTCGCAATCGGAACGGCTCAAATCCGAAGTGGCAAGCTTCCTCGGCTCGTTGCACGCGGCGTAGGCCGGATACCGCCGCCGCGCACGGGATCGCTGCAAGGCGATCGTCAGACCGCCTTGAACACCGGCAGAGCGATGGTCACCCGCGCACTGCCGCCGGCCGCCGCCGCGATCTCGACCGTGCCGCCGTGGGCTTCGACCAGGCTGCGGACC
>NZ_JBAURI010000266.1:0-2611 GCF_049581145.1 Bradyrhizobium sp. | reverse complement strand
TCGCGGCCGACGTACACTTCGATGTCCGAACTGGCGCGCACCACTCCCTCGGGGATGGGCAGCCGGTATCCGGCGAACGTGACCGCCATGCCGTCGTCGCCGCTGATCACCCTAGCTTTGACGATATTCATCGAGGGTGAGCCGATGAAGCCGCCAACAAACAGGTTGACCGGGTGGTCGTACAGGTTCTGCGGAGTGTCGACCTGCTGCAGCATCCCGTCCCTGAGCACGCAGACGCGGTGGCCGAGCGTCATCGCCTCGACCTGAGCGTGGGTCACGTACACGGTGGTCACATGGAGCCGCTCATGTAGCTCCGCCAGCGACGCCCTCATGCCCACGCGGAGCTTGGCGTCGAGGTTCGACAACGGTTCGTCCATGAGGAAAGCCTGCGGTTCCCGCACGATCGCCCTGCCCATCGCCACGCGCTGGCGCTGGCCGCCGGACAGCGCCGTCGGCCTGCGCTTGAGGTACGGCTCAAGGCCAAGAATGTTGGCCGCATTGTGGACGCGGCGCTCGATCTCATCCTTCGGTGTCTTGCGCATCCGCAGGCCGAACGCCAGGTTCTGTGCCACGGTCATCTGAGGGTAGAGGGCATAATTCTGGAAGATCATCGCGATGTCGCGAT
This sequence comes from Bradyrhizobium sp., assembly GCF_049581145.1. GTDB lineage: Bacteria > Pseudomonadota > Alphaproteobacteria > Rhizobiales > Xanthobacteraceae > Bradyrhizobium. Next base: position 1,986 of record NZ_JBAURI010000266.1, on the reverse strand, counting down.
CTTTGGGTGCCACGCCATTCACCACGCGGTCGCCGATTCGGATGGTTCCGTGGCTGACCTCCTCCAGTCCTGCGATCATCCGCAGGGCGGTCGACTTCCCGCACCCGGAAGGGCCGACCAGGACCATGAACTCGCCGTCCTGGATCTCCAGGCTCAGGTCGTTTACTGCCTTCACGCCTCTGCCATAGACCTTGTCGACTTGATCCAGCGTAATCTGCGCCATTGTCCCTCCTTGCCTCTTCCGTACCATGGCCAGCCTGCGGGTCGCGACCTAGCGCAGTCTGCAGGTAGGTCAGCCCGCGCAGCAGCTGGCAGGCCTCGTCGTAGACGACAGCGGCGCGGGAGATGTCGTCGGCGTCGTAGGCGCCCTGCCCGTAGGTGTTGTTCGCTGGATCGTAGGTGCCGCCGCCGGTGACCTCGTAGCTACCAGGGCCCAGGTAGTTGGCGTAGACCCACAGCGCTCTGACCGAGGGCTCGCTGCCGAGCAGGTAGGTGGTGTGTCCGGCCCCGATCTTGACCTGGGCCCCAGTGGCCCGAAGGCCACGTAACTCATGACATGGACGCCGAGGCTCGCGATCCAGGTCGTGCGCGGGTCTTCGACCCCGGCGTGGTCGTGGGATCTCTCCCAGCCCGTATCGGGGGAAAGGACGACGCCGTCGCGCCGCACCCCGGTCGGCTGGCCGTCGCGCACCAGGACCTCCGCGATGCCGATCCTGGACAGGTTTCCGGCGGCGACCAGGCGCGGTAGCAGCCACAGCCTGCCGTCCGGGCTGCGCCCGCTGGCCGGGTTGAGCACGCCCTCCGCCTCGAAGTCGGCACCCGGGTCGGCAGACATGACCACGCCCAGCCGGGTCAGCCGGCCGGGCACGCTCATGGTGCCAGCGCGCGTCACGGTCAGCCTTTCACGCCGGAGCCGATATTGGTGGAAACGAAGTACCGCTGGAAGCCGATGATCAATGCGACCGCGGGCGCGGCCAGCACGCACGCTCCGGCCAGGATCGCGCCGTACGGATTCGACGCGGTCGCCGCCACGTTGTCGATGTAGTTCGCGAGGGCGACCGCGAGCGGCTGCAGGCTCTGCTGCTTGGTGATCAGGAACGGCCACAGGAACTCGTTCCACGGCCCGATAAAGGTCAGGAGCATGGCGGTCAGCACCGCGGGGCGGACGAGCGGGAGTGCGATGTTGATCAGGACCTTCAGTTCGCTCGCGCCGTCGATCCGGGCGGCGTCGAACAACTCGGCCGGCAGTTGCATGAAGTATTGCCGGAAGATGAGCACGGCGACAGAGTTGATCGCGAACGGCGCGATCATCCCGAGGTAGGAATTGGCAAGCCCGTAGTTGCGCGCGATAAGGACGTACAGCGGGATGATCAGCAACTGGAATGGGACCGTCAGCACCAACAGCATCAAGGCGAACAACAGGCCGCGGCCGCGAAAACTCAGTCGCGCCAGCGCGTATCCGGCCAGTATGCCGAACACGAGGGTGGCCAGCAGGACACCACCGGTGAAGATGCCGGAGTTGATGATCGACTTGCCGAGGTCTATGGCCACGTTGATCTCGCCGTAATTGTGCAGCGTCATGTTGCCGGGATTCGGCAGTACGCCGCTCAGCGAGGTGTTCTGTGTCTTCTGCAACGAGCCGATGATCATGTAATAGAACGGGAAGAGGAATACCAGCGCTCCGAAGAGCAGCGCGATCAGACGCCACCACGAACGCGAGGCACGCGGTTCAACCGCCGCCGTGACGCTGTCCGATCTGGCGGTGACCTCGGGCGTGGCGCGGTCCGCCTTGGTCATGCCTGTCTCCTTTGCACTAGCTGCTGGATGCCGGCGATCAGGAGCACTCCGATGACCAGGATGATCCCGAGGGCCGAGGCGAAGTCGGGGTGGTTTTGCTCGATGCCGGTCTGGTAGATCTGCAGCACCGGCGAGGCGGACTTGCCGTCTGGGCCGCCGCCATCGGTCAGCAGGTAGGGCTCGGTGAAC
>NZ_JBAURI010000265.1:0-3387 GCF_049581145.1 Bradyrhizobium sp. | reverse complement strand
GGATGGGTGGGATGGGCGAACGGGTGCGCGGATGGGCGCATGCGGATCAACTCCTCTTCGCCAGTCGCAAGGCGGCGCTCGATCTCGTCAACTCTCGCGCTTCGGCGGCTTCCCAGGCGCTCATACTCCTCGAAGGGAACGAGCACCATGCGATCTCCGCTCCGAGTGGTGATGACATCTGGTCTGGTCATCGTCCCAGTCCTCGTCGGCGCTGCCGCGCAGGCGCACCTTCAACACGTCCAGGATAACGCCCATCCCGGCTGAAGCTGACGCGCCAATCACCAGCGCGCAGCGGATAGTCGCCCTCGGGCCCCGAGCTTCCCGACGTTGTTAACGGGCGCCCGACGACCGATCGCATCCACCCGTACCGCGGAAGCTGATTCCGGCATTCAATCGGGATGGAACAATCCTTCGGACATCAGCGTGTCGATCGCTTCGACGAGGGTGAGGCCCTGAAACAGGCAAAACCATTCCCCGGTGTGGCGGTGCCACTGGAGGTCGAAGCGATCACGGCTGATCCAGTCGAGGCGGGCGAAGGGCTCGTCAAACTGTTCGCCCAGATTCTCCGGGAAACCGGAGCGGTAGCGTTGAATGAAGCGATACTTGGTGCCGTGCCACTTGCCGAGGATATTGACGGGATAGTTGAACTTCGTGGGCCGGATGGCGGGCAGGAAGCGGGGTTTCAGGAAGTCGTCGATCAGGTGCTGGCAGGCGGCCGTTACCGCCGATTTTTCTGCCGTGGAGAAAGCGCTCGATCTCATGTGTCCTCTCGTGTCCTCTTGCCTCACGCCGCTTCGGCACGGCTTGAGATGCGCCAGAGCAGCGTCCATGCTGCTCAAAAAAGAGTTGGGCTGCAGCCATTGCAAAACGGCGGGTTCCTCCTTGGCTTTGGCGACGTTGCGGAGCGGGGTGGGACGCGCTACGCCGGGCGCGCATTGAATCTCCAGGCACCCAATATACGACGGCAAGGCCCGAGAATTCATTGGAGCGGTCTCACGGTTGCGCCTCGATATTCTGTAGTGACAGCCCGGACGGCGCGACAGGTCCTCACTCGAAATGGACGGCGAGCCAAACCGTCGGCTGTCGCTCGTCCGTCCGCTCGACGCGGTGGCGTTTCCCGGCCGGGATCAGGACGTGATCGCCCGGGCCCAGCGCCAGCGTGGCGGGCTCGTCTTCGAACCGCAGGGTGGCGCTGCCCTGGAGCACGAGGACCCACTCGTTCCATGCCTGATCATACCAGAACCCCGACGGGCTGGCTTGCCCCCGCGAGACGATGCGCTCGATCTTCAATCCGGGCCGGGCGAAGATTTCGCTGAACGCCTCTTCGCGCGCGCCGGCGGCTGGGATGTTCGTGAATAGATTGCCTGCCTGGACCGTCATCGCTTGTTCCACGTCTTTCCGGCGCCTGTCTGCGCACGACGTCTACGCATGGGCATGCGGGCGACGTCTTGGGCCACACCGTCTTGGGCCACACCTATGGCGCCGCCTATTCGTACACCGCTGCGCGGCGACGTGTTCGATCCGTCGAACGGGCCCGACCGGCGGTTCCAGCCTATCGGTCGCATGGCGAGCGCCAGCGAAGCAATCCTTCGCGCCGCGGAGCGGCAAGCTGGATTGCTTGGTCGCAACGGCTCTTCGCAAGGACGCTCGGGCAAGATTCGCACGCGCGGGACAGGAGAACGTCCGCCAGGGGGGCGCAATCTGATGACGCTCATGTGCTGGCGAAATCGGTGTCTCGGGCAAGCTGCGCGCCCTTGGTCAAGAGTTTGGGAATGACGGCAACTGCGCCGGGAGACCGCCAAGGAGCAGGTCGCGTCGCGCCCGAACCACGATCATCAAGTTTTCGAGAGTGAGCAATACTGATCATCTTTGCAAGTTCGCTTCCGCCTATCGTCGGACTGCGGGTGACGCCCGAACGCGATCCTGCATCCCCCGCTTGGCTCACCAGGTGCAAGAACCGATCTGTCTCATGGCCTGGAGGCCCACCGATGATCTCCTTATCGGCTCTGCCGATCACCTTTCGTGCGCTGTTCAGCAGTTTCCTCATCCTGATTGGTGTCGGATACCTGATGGCTCTTTCCTTCATGTACCTGGCTGTGATCGAGCCTCATCGCCAGATGGGAGAGGGCTTGGCGTCCGGTATCAGCGATGAATATCACGGCCTGCCGAAGGGAAAAACTCTGCTCGAATCGGCGCTGATGGGCCCCATGGCCGACAAGATATCCGTCGCCGATCGCAGCAGCGTCCTGCAGTGGATTCATGGCGGCGCCAAGATCGCCGAATATTCGAAAGTCGAACCGATCTTCACAAAGGACTGCATTGGCTGCCATATGGCCGAGGCCACGTCGATCCCTCCACTCACGAGCTTCGACGCCGTACAGAAGGTCACGTCGGCAGACACGGGAACAAGCATCGAGGACCTGTCCAAGGTTTCGCACATTCACCTGTTCGGCGTCAGCATCATATTTTTGCTCACTGGAGCGATTTTCAGCCTGAGCAGCACGCCGATCTGGCTCCGGGTCAGTCTCGTGGTCCTGCCGTACCTTACGATCCTGATGGATATCGGCTCCTGGTGGGCGACCAAATATCTCGGCTCCATATTCGCCTTTACCGTGATCGCCGGCGGCGCCCTGATGGGTTTGTCGCTGGCGTTGCAGATCTTGATCTCACTATGGGAAATGTGGATGGGCCGCGGGGCAGCGAACGCTTTCTCGCCCGCATCGAGCGGCTGACCGGACGTGTGCTCAAGCCCGGCAGGCGCGGGCCGAAGCCCGCGGAGCGCGGCGATCAATTGCGTGTCGCCGTCACTCGGGTTCGCACGTCATGCGCCAGGGAATGGCGATCGCTCGCGAGACCCGCCGTCATTGCGAGCGCAGCGACGCAATCCATCGCGCCGCGCAAAGCGAGCTGGATTGCCTGGTCGCAAGGGCTCCTGGCAATGACGCTTGAGCAAGACTTGCGCCCGCATCACCCCGGCGCGCGACGCCCGTCAGCGCACCCGCGTTCGATCAGGTCGCCCGGCGCAACGTGATCCGCGTCAGCTCCGACGGGCGTCCGAGCCGCAGCGCGAAGCCGGGCCACAGCCCGGTGCCATTGTTCACGTAGAGCGTCATGCCGTCGACGTCGTAGCGGCCCGAGACGTATCCGCTGTTGGCGCGCGCGGCCAGCCGGTCGAGCCCGACGACCATGCCGCCGTGGGTATGCCCGGACAGCTGCAGCGCCACGCCGGACGCGGCGGCTTGCCTTGCCTGCTTCGGCTGGTGGTCGAGCAGGATGATGGCCGCATCCTTCGGTGCGCCTTTCAATGCGGCGGCGAGGTCCGGGGCGGGGTAGGCGGAGTGGGTCGCCGACAGGTCGGTGACGCCGGCGACAACCAGCCTGCCGCCC
>NZ_JBAURI010000264.1:0-3821 GCF_049581145.1 Bradyrhizobium sp. | reverse complement strand
GTCGACGGCAATGTCATCACCTTCATCCATACCGAAGTGCCGCCGGAGCTCGGCGGCCAGGGTGTGGGCTCGAGGCTGTTGCAAGGCGCGCTCGACCAGATTCGGGCGACGGAGATGAAAGTGATCGCGGCGTGTCCGTTCGTCAAAGCCTGGATCGGCGCGCATCCGGAATATAAGGATCTCTTGAGAGTCTGACCCGGCCCGAGTTCGCTGGTTTGCATCGGCCGGTTCGTAGGCCTACATGATCGCAGGACCTGATCTGGAAGACGGACATGACTGCCGTTCGCGACAACAAGGCGCAGAGCCGCTTCGAGCTTGACGTCGAGGGCACGATGGCTTTCGCCAATTATCGCGCGACGCCCGATTCCATCATCATCACCCACACCGAGACGCCGCGCGCCCTGCGCGGCCGCGGCATTGCGTCTGAACTGGTCGAAGGCGCGCTGGAGCTGATCCGCGCCGACGGACGCAAGGTCATCGCCGGTTGCGGCTTTGTGGTGGATTTTCTGCAGAAGCACCCGGAATATGCGGATTTGGCAAGATATAACGGCTCGGCTTGGTAAAGCAGGCGTGACCGAGCACCTCCGTCTCCACCCGCAAGACTACGGAGATGCAACGCCGTTAACTCGATGCATACGGGCAGAGCGCAGCAATGCCTCCCAAAAGCGCTTGCCGCGCTTGGACCTTGGGAGACGTCGCCATGTTGCTTGCCACTCTGTTCGGAACAGTCCAGCGCTACCTTCGCTATCGCGCCCAATTGCTCAGCATCGAAGCGCTTGACGACCACATGCTGAACGATATCGGGCTCCGCCGCTCCGACTTGAGCGAGGCCGCCTGGCATCAGGTCGAGCACGTCACCAGACATTGACGCGTCACCTTCTCTGTCTCTACCGTCAAACAAAGGCCCGCTGACCAGCGGGCCCGTTCCGTTGCGCCTGACGAGATCTTAATGCTTGATCTCAGGAGGCAGCTTGCCGCCATTGGCTGCGAGCTTGGCCATCACCTGCTTGTGCAGCCAGACGTTCATGCTCGCGGAATCATTGGTGTCGCCGGTATAGCCGAGCTCCTTGGCCAGTTCCTTGCGCGCGGCCAGGCTCGAATCGATATCGAGCGCCTTCATCAGATCGACGATCGAGGTGCGCCATTCCAGCTTTTCGTGCTTGGCTGCAACCGCCCTGTCCAGGATCGGCGCGACCTCCACCGTTTGCGCCGGCGGCGGCGCAGGCGCAGCTGCCGTGCCCGTGGTTCCAGTAGCTGTCCCACCCATGCCCGCAGGAGCGGTGGCCGCGCCGCCGCTCGAAGGCGCAGCGTCCGCGGAGTGGCCGAATATCCCGCTCATGATTTTTCCGAAAATACTCATCGTTTGCTCCCAATGGATTGGCAATTCTGTGAAGGCAGGAACGGCTTTTATGTGTCGGTGGCAGATACGGAGCTTTGATCGCTCGAGAATCTTAGCCGCGCCGCTCGCGGTTGCCAATGCGCACCAAGATCGTGATTAGAGCCTCGCTGCGACGAAATGACGGCGGAATGACGCGCTCCACGGTTGCGTTGCGGCATCGATTTTCACCCAGCCGTGAGCCACCTCGGCCTGGTTTGGGAGTATGCTGATCACTCAGTTCGCGACCAGGCCCGAAAAGGTTCGCGTCTGGCCTGATCGTGATCGCTCGTCTGACGGCCACTTGCACCCTCGACCGGTGCAAAGAACGCTGCCGCTGCGACCAGGGAGCTAACGACCATGGCCACGTTATACCAAGACAATGTCACGCCACAGGTTCAGCCGACGCCGGATGCGACGGCCGGACCCATCATCCGCACCATTGGTCTATCCGATCTGCATCAGGCGCTACGGCTGGGCTGGGAAGACTTCAAGGCGGTGCCGAGTCACGCGATCATTCTGTGCGTGATCTATCCGGTCCTCGGACTGGTGTTGGCGCGCGCCGCGTTCGGCTATGCAGTGCTGCCGCTGCTGTTTCCGCTAGCCGCGGGCTTTGCGCTGCTCGGACCATTCGCTGCACTGGGCCTCTATGAGCTGAGCAGGCGGCGCGAGCGCGGCGAAGATCCATCCGCCTGGGATGCCCTTGACGTGCTGCAATCGCCGTCGTTCGGCGCGATGCTCGGGCTCGGCACATTGCTGCTGGCATTGTTCGTGACCTGGGTCGCCACCGCGCAGGCCATCTACGTTGCGGTGTTCGGTTATCAGGGCGCCTCTGGCGTCTCCGATTTCGTTCAACGCGTGCTGACCACGCCGCAAGGATGGTGGTTGATCGGGGTCGGCTGCGGCGCCGGTTTCCTGTTCGCGCTGGTGGCGCTCTGCATCAGCGTGGTGTCATTCCCCATGATGCTCGACCACCATGCCGGCGCCGGCGAAGCGATGGTCACGTCGATGCGCGTCGCGGCAAAGAACCCGGCCACGATAGCGGCCTGGGGCCTCATCGTCGCGGCGCTTTTGGTGCTGGGGTCGCTGCCGTTCTTCTTGGGCCTTGCCGTCGTCATCCCCCTGCTCGGCCACGCCAGCTGGCATCTCTACCGCAAGGCGGTCGCGATCGATCCGAATGCCCGCCCGGTTCCGCCGCGCTCACGCCGTGAGCGGCGGCCTGCGGCGGATTTTCCCGCGAATCTGTTCCCATGGCGGCGGCGCGACGGCGCTTGAAAATTCAGCAGACATGCTCCAGACCGCCGGTCGATTCGCACCGGCGGCCTGACCTTTGAAGCAGCTGTCTTTTTTGGTCGCATTTTCCTACGGAAAGCCCCTGTCCACCCACCCGGAAAATGCTCCGAGGCCACTGGCATTCCCTGCAGATTGATGATTGACCGTCCGTCATGAGTTGCTCACCATGACGGACTAGCCTCGTTTCGGCCGCGGTTGATATCAACATCTTGATTCGCTGGTCATCCTCGAATCGATCATTGTCCCGGGATGCCTTTGATGATCCTTCGCCGAACCTTGCTCGCCTGCGCGATCAGCGCCGCCCTCATCCTGCCCGGAACCGCGGCGCCCGCGGCCCCCTGCGGCACCGGGAACTTCGAAGCGTGGCTCGCCGACTTCAAGACAGAGGCCGCAGGCAAGGGAATCTCGCAAGCCACCATCAACGCGAGCCTGAACGGCGTCACGCTCGATCAGAGCGTGCTGTCGCGCGACCATTCGCAGAAGGTCTTCAGCCAGAGTTTTGAAGAGTTTTCCGGCCGCATGGTGCCTCCCAGATTGACGCGCGGCTCCAATATGCTGAAGCAATACGGCTCGGTGCTGTCCCGGATCGAGGAGACCTATGGCGTGCCGGGCGAGGTGCTGGTGGCGATCTGGGGGCTGGAGACCGATTTCGGCGTCAATACCGGAAAGTTTCCGACACTGCGCTCGCTCGCGACGCTGGCCTATGATTGCCGGCGCTCGGACGAGTTCCGCGGCGAGCTGACCGACGCGCTGCGGATCGTCGACCGTGGCGATCTTGCGCCCTCAGAGATGCGCGGCGCCTGGGCGGGCGAAATCGGCCAGACCCAGTTCATGCCGTCGTCCTGGATCAAATTCGCCGTTGATTTCGACGGCAATGGCAAACGCGACCTCATGCACAATGCGCCGGATGTGCTGGCCTCGACTGCCAACTATCTCAAGGGCTATGGCTGGCAGCGCGGCAAGGACTGGGAGCCCAATGGCCCCAATTTCGCGGTGCTGCAGCAGTGGAACAAGAGCGACGTCTATGCGCGCACGATCGCCCATTTCGCAACCGAACTGTCCCGTGCGCCCTAGCCGACCAACCAAATGAGAAGGCCGATCGCTCGACGCGATCGGCCCCCTGCCCCACACGGAAACCTTCGCAGCTTACTTC
>NZ_JBAURI010000263.1:0-7858 GCF_049581145.1 Bradyrhizobium sp. | reverse complement strand
GGTGGCGACCCTCCAGTCGATGCCGAAAACGGTCGAGACCACCACCGAGGTACCCTTCAGGTTGATGAGGATCTCCAGAATGATGCCGAAGATCATCGTCACGGTCACGATCGCTGTGGCAACCTTCGAGCGGTTGAAGCGGTACTGGATGAATTCCGAGATGGTGTAGCCTTCGGGCATGTTCTTGCGCAGGATGCGCGCGAACGGGATCATGGCCATCACGGCGAAGCCGTTCGGAACGACGAACCAGAACAGGCCCGACAGGCCCCATTTGAACGTCATTGCCGAACTCATCATGACGGCCATTGCCCAGGTCCAGACTGCGATGACGGATCCGACGCCGAAGCCGAAACCGACGCGGCGGTCGGCGATGATGAAATCATGCGTGTTGCGAACCAGCAGTGTCTTGACCCCGTAGGACAGGGCCAGTGAAAACAGGCCTAATCCGATCATCGACGCGAACCCGAGAGTGGGCGTCAGCGCCGGCATCGCGGCAAAGATTGATTTATCCATTGCGATATCTCCCAGGGTTCACGGGTGGTGGCGTAGGCTGTGGTAGGTGCGTCTGCAGTAAAGCAATGGGGTCCCGTCGCTTTCTGCATTCGCCGAGGTGACGTCGCAGAGCACGATGGCGTGGTCGCCAGACGGGATCATTGCGCCGACGACCGCAGTGATGTGGCCGAGCGCTCCCTCGAGGACCGGCGCGGGTTGGTCGCCCTCGGCGATCCTCACGTCGTCGTAGGCCCCGAACGCGACCTTGCTGGCAAACCGGTCCGAAAGGGCGCGCTGCCCCGCGTCGAGGATCGAAATGCCGAGAACAGATCCAGCCGAGAGGCAGGAATAGCTTTCGCTAGCCTGCGAGACGCAGAACAGCACCCGCAGCGGCCGCAGCGATACCGAGATGACGGAGGTTGCCGTGAAACCGTGCAGACGTCCGCCTCGCCAGAACGTCACCACGCAAACGCCGGAGGCGAGCCGGCTGAAGAACTCCTTGAACGTCCGGGTAAGATCCTCAGTCGAGGTGTTCATAGCGGGCTTTCTGCAGACGGCGGCATCACTGGACATGCTGGCTACTCCGCAAGTTCGATGGTTCGGCTCTCACGGAGCGGCCGGATGACGTTCTTCATGAAGGGGCCGGCGTCGCGCATCGGATCGTCGAACTGGCAGACGATGCGGTCGAGCCCGATCGCCTCCAGCTTGGGGATGCGCTGGCGGATATCCTCGAAGGATCCGATCAGGCCAAGCTCGAAGCCAGCGTTCGAATCCACCATCTGCTCTTCGTCCAGCGCGGCCCAGGCGGCGGCGCCGGACTTGGCGATCACCTTGCGGAAGAAATCGATGGTCTGGGAATTGCGCCGCGTGACCACCGATTTCCAGCGTTGCCTGGCCTGTTCGGCTGCTTCGGTCGCAATGACATAGGCGTTGGCGGCGACACGGACGTTCCTGCCCCAGCTGTTGGCCTCTTGCTGAACGGTCTCGATCCGCCGCTTGAGTTCGTCGTCGCCCATGCCGTTGAGGAATAGACAGTGGCCCCATTCCGCCGCCATCTGCACGGCCCGGTCGGAATGTCCGGCGATCCAGACCTCCGGCAGCGCGCTTTGGTCCAGGCCGTAGCTTGGAGCCCGGCCGATCTCGATGTCGCTGTCGGATCCTGTCTCGCTCGCGTCCCGGATCACGGCTGGAGGCTGAAACAGTCCGTATAGCGAGCGCAGAAATTCCGCGGCCCGGTTGTAACGGCCGTCATGATCGAGCCAGTCGACGCCGGAAAGGTCGAATTCCTCTTTCCACCATCCGCAGACGATATTCATGCCCAGCCTCCGTTCCGCGATTTTCGACAAGGTGTCGAGCATGCGGGCGACGAGGAAGGGGGAACGGAAGCCCGGTTTCACCGCGCCGCACAGTCCAACCTTGTTCGTGACCGCGGCGATGGCGGCGAGAATGCTCCAGGCGTCGGCGACGCTCTCGCCAGGACCGTGGATGCAATTTAGGAGATTCTCCGACGCGTAAAGAAAGTCGAAGCCGAGTGCTTCCGCCTGCTGCGCGATCGCAAGACACGACGCGACGTCGGGCGCGGTGGGCGTGTCCAGCGAACGCAGCCATCCGCCATATACTGGAAGCCAAATGCCGAACTCCATCACGCGGCCCTGCCAATTCCGGTCCGGGCACAACCAGCGCAACGTCCGGCCGGCATCGATGCATCAGGAGTCGCAGATGTGCCAGTTGTCATTTTCGATCCCTGTCGATCAGCGAGGTGCCTGAGACGGGGAATAGCAAGCACCGCGCCAAGATAAGCGATGCAGAGCGACGCGCGGCGTTTGCCTTAAATGGAAGCGCGATTGATTGTTAAATTGTCAAAGATTGCCCGAGTTCAGGGCGGAAATTGGCTGCTCATATATTTAATTCATGGGCGCTGAAGTGTATCAATGAAGGCGGCCCGATGTCGTTCGTCTCACGTGCCGAGATAAGCGAAATTCATCGGAAGAAGGACGGCTGACTGATTTCACGGCGGCGACCGCTGAAAATTGTTTCGCGGCGGCTCGCGAGGACGTCGGCGCCGACCGAAGATGAGGAGGTTGCATGACCTTCGAGCAAATGAGGATTTTTCTCGAAGCTGCGCACTTCGGAAGTTTTACCCATGCCGCTGAACGGCTGGGCCTTACCCAATCGGCGATCAGCGTTTCCATCAAGAAGCTCGAGGAAAAACACGACGTCTCGCTGTTTGACCGCTCGGGACGGCGGCTCGTACTAACCGAAGCCGGTCAGGTCCTGCTCAACGAGGCGGAGCGCATCTTGCGCGATGTCGATCTGACGATCAGACGCGTCGAAAGCCGGCGCCCGGCCGGCCAATCCGCGATGGTGGCCTGTACCGCGAATGCCTACGATTTCTGGATGCCGGAACTTCTGGCGCACGTCGACCCCACGTTTCCCGTGCAAATGGATCTTGTGCGCGGTACTGTCGATGAGGTGACTGCATGGGTGATGCGGGGCACCGCCGATGTCGGCGTGACTTGCGTGATGCCGAGCCATCCCCAATTCCGTCAGGTCGGCGTGTTCGCCGATCGCATGATATTGTGCGGCGTTCGTGAGCGCGCGCGGCAAGTCCCTGACGCCGTCAAGTGGACCGAGTTGACGGAGCAGGCACCGGTACTCTGGGAGCAGACCGACTTGACGCCGGCGCTTGTTGCAGCGTTCGCTGCGCACCGTGTGGATGCGAGCCGCCTCGCTCACCCGCGGCTGAAGTTGTCGTCCAGCATGGCGGTCATTTCCGCTCTGCAAGGCGGTCGATATATCGGTCTTGTGCCCGAGCGGGCGGCGAAGCCGCTGTTGGCCTCGGGCGGCCTCGTTCGTATTGGGCTATTCGAGGTTCCGCTGCGCTACTGGATGTTCGGATTGCGTGATCGGGACATCGATCCACTCGTGGCCCAGGTGGCGCGCGCGGCAAGGGCTGTGGCTGACAGCAGTGCTCGCTCGCACCTCGCCGAACAGATGTAGGTAGATTGTGGAGGAGTTGCCGCTTTGGCAGCACGGTCAGCTCAAATCGCACTTCTGGCGCGCACAGCGGCCGCTCGTACGCAAACAGCATCGCGTGACCAAGCAGCCGAGACATCGATGCTTCGGTGGCTTGTACGATTATCGAGGCGTTCGTCGCGGCCGCTTTCATCCCCTCCGAGCCGAACGCTGCTGTAGCGTCGGCCCACTGCCGCAGATTCTTCGGCACGGCTGAAATATTTTCGTGAGTTTGTGGAGCTTGAACCGACCGAGCGCATTCGACTAAGTCATTGATTTCATGGCGCACTCGACCCTGTTCGAACGTGTGACTGACGCCTTCGGAACAAATTTGAAATGGACCCCAGGAGCACCGCGTGTCCCTGTTGCGAGGCGCCGCCTCACGCCGCTGCGGGAGGTTACACGGGCATGTGGTGCAGCCGGCGCCGAGGCTCGGCGCCAGCCCTTCTATTCAGGCGGACATTCGGGGCAGGTGTCTCCGATCGAGTCGAGAACTTCGGCGACCGCCACGGCCGCCGCCTGCGGCGAGATGCCGGGCGGCGGATCCTGGCGCGCAACGTCGAAGGCTCGCTCGTGGGCGTGCGGATCGGCGCGATCCTGCTGCCAACCATGCACCTCGCACTCGCAGATGGCGCCCGCTTCATTCAGCACTGAGATCGCCCATCCGTGCAGCGTTCGGATGGCGGGCCTTCGTTCCTTCCGCATCAGCATCGAAGATCGCTCCTTGTCGGAGACGAATCCATGAGATCGCCCCTCGTTCCGGCGCTGCTAGCACAGGGCAGGGATTCGAAATCGGGGTGGCTCGCGCTTATCCACCTGTTTCGCCGCGCCCTTACGCAAGACCTAGGCGGCCAGCGCAGGATCCTCCTTGTCGCCGCGCGCGACGATCTTCAATGCGCCGTCCATGAGCGGACGCTGCAGTGCCCTGGCCTCGTCCCAGGGAGCGCGCAGCCAGACGTCGTGCTCCTCGGTCGTCGTCAAGATCACCGGCATCGCTTTCGGATGGACAAGGCCTACCTCGGCGTTCGGTGCGCAGGTCAGGAACGCGAAGACATCGGCGGTGATCTCGCCCTCCTTGGCCTTGCGCACGGAGGTCCAGTTCGTCCAGAGGCCGGCGAAGGCGAGAAGAGGACGGTTCTCGTCGGCAGCGAACCAGACCGGCACCTTGTTGCCGTCGATGGTGTCGTATTCGCTGAACGACGTGAACGGCACCAGGCAGCGGTGCTCCGAGCCCAACCAGCGTCTCCAGTGCGCGCTGTTCACGTTGCGGATATTGGTGCTGCCGCTGTTCGGCTCCATCCGGAGCAATTCCTTGAAATCGACCGGCTTGCCCTTGGCCTCGAGCCTTTCGGCCCGCCTTTTGGTGGCGTCCATCAACGCCCGCTGCGAGGACGGCATGCCCCAGCGTGCCATGACGATCTCGCGGCCGTCGGGCGAGTTGCGCACGATCGGTGCCGGATAGTCGGGAAAGATGCCGGGCATGCTGGGCAGGTTGCCTACGCGGCTATTGAGAGCTCCAAACAAGCGACGGATCGCGTCGACGTTCTTGACCATCGCGTAGAGGTTACACATTCCCGCCTACAGCGTGCTCAGGTCGTCAGGTACGTCACCGAACGTTCGAATGATCTCGGCATCACCAAAATCACCGATCGCAGGATCTCCCGTGCGGCTAAAGGCGACCGCGCCAATGTGGCCAGCCTTGCGCGACAGCGCTTCGGCGCGCATCACCGCTGCGTTAGGACTGAAACATTCGACCGGCTCGCCGGGCGCGACACCATCGTCCGCGGCGATGAACGGCAACGCGACGAAGTAGGTGACTTCCGCCATCCCGAACCCCGACTGTGAACTCGCTTGGACAACCCGTTTCCGGTTGACCGGGTTGGATGCATGTTCCTATTTTGTTCTTTAGAAGTCAACCCCTGCCGGCAGCCGAAGAGGGTCTCGCCTCGCTCGTGAAGTCATGGGCGCCAATCCAAAGCAACGCTTATGGGGGGGCGCCACCGTTCGGGCTGCCGATCAGCGCGCCCGGGAGAAGCGCCTGGCGGCCGACGCGGCGGCGATTGCGCACGCTGTGACATTTGCATTGCCTTCGAGCCGACGACATTGCCACGCAAACAGCAAACCACATTCTGGCATCCGGTTCGGCGCAAGCGATGCCTGCCCTGTTCGGAACAGCGCCGTTATTCCGACAAGCGTGTCCATGCGGTTAGGCTTCGACAAACCAACGTCACGGCGGCCGATGACCTCGCGCACGACAAAGGACTTGCGGAATCGATCGTCATGTTCCTGAGACCGACATGTCCATTCCAAACCGACGTTGCTCCGCCGGAGTGGGAATCCGCCCCATCCATTCGTGGAGCACCATAGTTCGTCACATCGTGCGCGCTTTCGTCAGGTCTTCGTGCTCGAACGCGCTGGCCATTCGGTTGATCTCCGACGATCCTGCTCCGACAGCCGTGGCGACAGCGCGCCAGCCGGCGACCGCCTGCCCGACCTCGCGGATGACGTTGTGTGCGGCGGGAATGTTCAGGCCAAAATAGTTCGCAACGCTCTCGACGAGGTCGATGGAGCAGGTGCCTTCGTCGAGATCGATATTGGTCGTGAGGATGCGCGCCTTCACATCGGTTGGGGTCGGGTTGAGGTCGTAGGCGGGAGACAGCGTCCAGCCGCGCTTGCCGAGCCAGAGAAAGCCGTGATTGCGCAGATGGTCATCAACATTCGAAATCAAAACGTTGAATACCATTCGTCGGTAAAGAGCCGCGGCGTCCGCCTTGGCGTTGGCGCCGTAGCGCGTGAGGCCATCCACCAGTTCGGGATAGCTGCCGCGCTCGCCATCGGCGGATCCGATCATCGACATCCCTGAGAGAAACGGGATGCGAATCTTCTCGCGCCGGTCGAAACGGCGGGACAGAAGGACCCGCTTGTTCGCGACTTCGATGAGCTGGTGATGGGGCGTAACGATTCCGGCGCGGTCGGCCAGCCGCAGTGCAATCTCTTCCCAGGTCTCCATGCTGTAGTCATCTGTTTCCCTCGGGAATTTCGCGATGGCGAGATAGCCATGCTGGTCGATGACAGACGCCTTGGGGCGGGCTCCGCCCAGGGACGATCCGGGTGCGAAAATGAGTTGGAGATCCTCCTCGGTCTCTTCATCGCGCAGGATGCGCTCGGTGATCTGAAGTAGCCGCCCAAGCTCTACGAGGGGAGGGACACCGGCTCGGGACGGCGCCTGGAATTCCGGATTATTGGTCCAGCGAAAGCGAAGCGCTCCGAGACGGACTTCGTCGGAAACGCCAAGCAGATAGTCCGCTTCGGTGAGCGTGCGGACCGGACGCTGTTCTCTTTCGGCCAGACGGCGTTCGGAACGCTGCATGAGCCGCCGCCCCCAGGTATCAGGAGCCGAGTCTCCAATCGATCCGAAGATGGCTTGCTTGCCCTGAGTCGGAAACACGCCGCGGGTAAAGATCAGAGCAGGCTCGATCGAGAAGCGGTTATTGTCGGCGAGCCATGCATGATCGTATTCGAACGTAACCGTCTCCGTCCGTCGGACGACATGCCGACGGAGAAGCCCGACCGGCCGCGCAGTGCCGTCCAGATCGATGTGCACTTCTACATCAGGCATTGGATTTGGCTTTTCGCCGTGGACGAGCGCGCTTGGGAAGCTCTGTTGCGGCGAGAGCCTGGCCCACCCGGTCTCGGGTCAGATCCGCGACGTCAGCCAGGCCCTCGAGCAGGCCGAGGGCCTGCAGGGTGGCAGCATAGATGCCGATCCCCACACTGGGATCGCCGGCCTCGATCCGCTGCAGGGTTGTCCTGGACGTGAAGGCGCGATCGGCGACAACGGCCATCGGCAGCCGACGCCGCTTGCGCGCGTCCTGAATATCCGCCCCGAGCTTGCGGAGGGCCCGGCGGACGCCAGCCGGGGCGCTGTGAGGGGTCGGCACTTTTTGTGATCTTCGCGCTGCACTAAACTGACATAATGTAGCACGAAGATCGCAAAAATCCAGGTTGATCATCGATCTCGATCGCAGACGCGGTAAGTTGTTGAGGATGTGTGCTTTTCCGCACCAACCCAGGACCGTCGTTCCGCGAGGTCTTGTGTTATGTTCTTCTTGGCTCTCCCCGCAGCAGCCTGCCGCCCGTCCTAGCGAAGCCGTTGAGGCGCTGTCCCAATGAATCGTTCCCGTCACGTCTCGTCGGGCTCGAGAGGTGGGTGGCCGGCGACGCGTCGTTAGGGGCCGGGAGACCTGACTATCAAACGATCAGATTCGTCCGTGCTCAATCGAGGGCATCAAGCCGTTTGGCGAGTCAAGGAGTCCGACGGCACTCAGCATGCCGCCGCTCTGGACAAGGC
>NZ_JBAURI010000262.1:0-2933 GCF_049581145.1 Bradyrhizobium sp. | reverse complement strand
GCCCGCGGCGGTGGCGGTCGAGCCTGCGGCACCTGTAGCCATGCAGCCGGCCAAAACCGGGCCCGGCAGCAAGGAGTCCGACACCAGAACCGGGCCCGACAAGAAGGCCGCGCCGGACCAGCCGGTGGAGCAGGGCGCCCCGATCGGGCCTCCGGCGCCGCAGCCGTCGGCCTGCCGGTTGGCACTGACCGAGGACATCGCGATTGCACCCAGCATCCCCGCCATCAATGGCCCGGGCGCCTGCGGCGGCGACGATCTGGTGCGGCTGGAGGCGGTGGTGCTGCCGGACCAGCATCGGGTATCGCTCAATCCCGCCGCCACGCTCCGCTGCAGCATGGCGACGGCGATCGTCGACTGGGTCAGGACCGACATCGCGCCGCTCGCAGCCAGCGCCGGGGGTGAGATTTCCGGTCTCGAAAATTTCGATTCCTTCGACTGCCGCGGTCGCAACGGCATCGCGGGCGCGCCCTTATCCGAGCACGGCCGCGCCAACGCACTCGATGTGCATGCGTTCCAGCTGGCGGACGGCAAGTCGATCACCCTGACCGATCGCGATGTGCCGCGCTCGCTGCGCGAGGACGTGTTGCACTCGGCCTGCACGCGCTTCACGACGGTGCTGGGCCCAGGCTCGGACGGATACCATGAGGACCATATCCATCTCGACCTGATGCAGCGGCACAACAACTACAAGATCTGCCAGTGGAACGTCTGGGACCCGCTGCCGCAGATCGCGCCGCTGCTGCCCGAGAAGCGGCCCGACGAGGCGCCGCCGCGGCAAGTCGCGGCGGGCCAAGCCGATCAGACAAAGCCGGATGCCGTCACGCCGAAGCCGGACGTCCGATCCGCGCCCGCGACAAGGCGGGGCGCCGAAGGCGATGCACCGGACATGGCGGAAACCAAGGAAAAAGCCAAGGATGGAGCCAGGGACCAGACCAGGCCGCAGGTCCGGGAGAAGACTCAGGATCAAGCCAAGCAAACGACCAGACCGGCCGCGACCACCTTGTCGCCGGGCAAGGCGGCGACCAGCAAGCCCGCAACAAAAAAGCGCCGGTCACGCCGGCGCTTTTGAGAAAACCTGATTTGGCCCGCGTCCCGCGCTACTGAACGCTGTTGCCGCCGCCCTGCAGTGCCATTTGCGAGTTGAACGGGGAGTCGCCATGATGCGGCTCCAGCACCACCACGATGGTGCCGACCTTGACGCGGTTGTAGAGGTCGATCGCGTCCTCGTTGGTCAGGCGGATGCAGCCCGAGGAAATCGACGCACCGATATATTCCGGCTGGTTGGTGCCGTGAATCCTGAACAGTGTGTCCTTACCGCCCGAGTAGAGATACATCGCGCGCGAGCCCATCGGATTGTCCGGTCCGGGCGGCACGAAGGTCGGTACGCCGAGCCGTTCGATCTCACCCTTGGTCGGGTGCCACGGCGGCCACTCGGTCATGCTGCCGACCTTGGCGATGCCTGACCACGCCATGGCTTCCTCGCCGACCGTGATGCCGTAGCGGATCGCCTTGCCGTTATCGAGCACGTAATAGAGATAATGGTTGTCGGAATCGACCACGATGGTGCCGGGCGCTTCCTTGCGGTGATAGTCGACGATCGCGCGGCGGAACGGCTCGGGAATCGGTACGTTAGTATAGCGGATCTTGGAGAGCAACTCCTTGTCGTGCGGCTTGAAGCTGTTCGTATTGGTCGCCTCGTAGGTCGTGGCCTCCATGCAGCCCGACAGCATCAGGCCCGCGGCGGCGAGGAGCCCTAACTTCACCTTCAGCGACGACATTGGTTCACTTCCAATTGAAAGCCAAGCGTTCCTAACCCAAGATTGCGTCGGAAACGCGATGATTCAGTTCAGCTCATTATCGTCGAAATCGCCGACAATTCCAGACCTCAGATGGCCGTCCCGCGATGCGGGACGGTAGTTGTGTCATTTTTGCCGCAAACAGGGCAGGTTTCGGCCGGTTTCTTGGGCAAAGCGGCGGGATTATGCACCGCGAACACGCTCTCGCTCGTTTCATGGCCAGCGCCCCCGCGGGGCATTGGATGGACCGTCCGGTGGTTGTTAAGAACGGGTCGGCTTGCCGTGTTCCCTGTATTGCCGGAGTCGCCGATGCTGTCGGTGTTCGTTCCCTGCGAATTGTGCCTGAAGAAAGTCGCCGTCGACGACCTGGCCACCCTCCCGGAGGCCGCGATCTGGGTCGATCTCTTCAATCCGACCCAGGCCGAGGACCGGGCGGTGGAGCGGCTGGCAGGGATCGCGGTGCCGACCCGCGAGGACATGCAGGAGATCGAGATCTCCAGCCGCCTGTATCTGGAGAACGGCGCCCGTTACATGACGGCGGTGCTGATGTGCCACGCCGACAGCGAAGTGCCCCGCATCACGCCGGTGACGTTCATCCTGGCCGGCCACCGGCTGGTGACCGTGCGCTATGACCAGCCCAGGCCGTTCGCGCTGGTTGAGGCCAAGCTCGCCCGCGCCTGCGCCTCCGGCATCATCGGCGAGAGCGTGCTGATGGAGCTGCTCGATGCCGTGATCGACCGCTCGGCCGACATCCTGGAGCGCCTGGGCTCCGACGTCGATCAGGTCTCCCACGACATCTTCGAGCCCGTGAGCGAGCGGACCGGGGGCACCAAGCGCTATTCGAAGATCCTGATCGCGATCGGCCGCAAGGGCGATCTCACCTCCAAGGTGCGCGAGAGCCTGGTCTCGATCGGCCGTGTCGTCGCCTTCCTGTCGGCGGCGGTGGAGGGCGTCAAATGGTCGAAGGACATGCGCGAGCAGCTCAAGACCCAGCAGCGCGACGTGGCGTCCTTGGCCGACCATGCCTCCTATCTCGCCGGCAAGATCACCTTCGTGCTTGATGCCTTGCTCGGCGTCGTCAATCTCGAGCAGAACAACATCATCAAGCTGTTCTCTGTGATGGCGGTCGTGCTGATG
>NZ_JBAURI010000261.1:0-1979 GCF_049581145.1 Bradyrhizobium sp. | reverse complement strand
ACCCTAGTGGGGCACAAGGCTATTCTGGATAGTCGTCAGTTGGGAGCTGATCGAGCCAGTCAGCAGTTGCTGAAGAAATGCATGCGCGGAAGGATTGAGCGGACGCCTGGCAATTTTCGTCAGGGGTTTGCCGACGTTCGGCCCTTCGGCGAAAGCGAGCGTTATTTTGTCCGTGTCGACTTGTGACAAGCTCACTAAGCCGCCGGGACCTTTGAAATGGATCAGCGTCCAGGTCGGCCCCAGAGCGCTAAGGTTTTTCGTGACGAGGAACTGGATGGAGCCACCGAAGACGCCCTTCGACGTCAAATTGACCGATTGATCGAGATTTGGCGAAACCGACGCCATCGCGACAAAATCGCTGATCCCCAACGTTCCGGCAAGCTCGGTGTCGGCAGGCGGACATTCGTGCGGATCTACACCGCTCCTCCAATCGTTGTAGATGTCGCGGATCGCGAACTGAAGATTCTCCGTGAAATTATGGTCACGGGATTCGCTCAGGGTCCCGGTCCCGCCAGCGGCGAATGACGTGGCTGCGGTAAACGGATTCATATATGAGATCGTGGGTGCGAGACCGCCCGTGTTGTTGACTTCCAGTGACAGCGCAACTTCGACCTCATAGTCGTGGTTGAGAAGAAAGTCACGGTGCCACGTAATCGGGTCTTCGGGGCGATCGTTCCGCACCATGTCCCTGAACTCGCACTGAATGCGTGCAACAATTGTGTGGGCCGTAGGTTGGCCGGTCGTCGAATATGGCACGTCATAGCGCGGGACCGCGCAACCTCCGCATATCAGTCCGCTCGCAAACGTACCGCAAAGCCAGAACAGTCGACAAGAATGCATAACGTGCCCCCACCGATCGACTTACGATCGCAATTCCGAGATCTGTGAATGTCTGAGAAACCCTCAGTTCTCAGCGCAGGCGCCCGGGGTCCATTGCGGGGTCCCGCCCCTCTGCCGCGCGATTATTCCGCATTCGGCCTGCGTGATCCCAGGAATTTGGTCTTCTGGCTTGCTATCGTATTCGATCGTGCAGCAACCTTTCGCTGATACAGCGCTTGCACGTTTTGCGGCAGACTTCTTTGCCCGTGGTTTCTTCTTCGGAGATGGTCTCTTCGCCATAGCTCCCCTCACGCCCAATGAAATGAATGAAACGTCTCAGCCTCACGCGAATTCTTCGGATTGGAGGAATGCGGTACATTACTCGCACAAATTGCGCTGTGTAAATGGATTAGTTCGGACGTTAGAATGGTACTCTTTTGCCGACGGGGCTGGCCGAGACGGCCGGCGCGCCTGGGCTTAGGTGCTGGGTCCCTACTCAGGAGATCGGTGCCAAGCCCTCGTCCATCCTCAATACGGACCCGGCAGCCTCCATCATGGTAACCTGCTCTCGCTCTCTTTGCTCACATTGGCGGGCAACAGCGTGCGGGCGGCCCACGCGAATGCGGCACCTCCCGATCGCCGTTTGGCCTCAAGCTTGATGACCACTCGAACGCTGGAGTCGTGAAGAAGCATATGCCGCCGGCAGCGAGCAGCCGTGCTACCTCCCGCCAAAATCCAGGAGCGTTATACGGATCGCCAAGTGATGAAACGATTAGTGAGACGGTTCCCGACCGCCAGTCCAGTCGCGTCGGTCGAGGCGACCGCCGCTCGCAATCCATTGGCTGGAATAAGGCAGCGTGCGTGGTGAACGGTCGACCAAGATTACTCGCGAGCGCGCGCCCCGCGCAGCTGTTTCCGGCGACAAAATTGATAGATCAACCGCGCGGAAACCCAATTCGCTGACCGCTTCAACCTGATTCCCTGTCCAGCCCTCCCGCGAAAAATATTCTTATTTCGCTTTTTCCGAAATCATGGTTACCTCTTCCGTCCCGTGCTCTTCCAAGAGGTGCGCTTTGCGATCGTCACGAACGTTGGGCGCGGGACGCGGTGATCGGATGAGATTGCAGCGCGCATTCGCGAGCGGACGAACAGGCCTGATA
>NZ_JBAURI010000260.1:0-12167 GCF_049581145.1 Bradyrhizobium sp. | reverse complement strand
CGCGCACATGGCGGCTGAACTGTTCCAGCTGATCCTGCGCGATCAGCGTGCGCACCGCCCGGAACTGCAGCACGAAATCCGCCAGCGACTGACCGATCAGGCGGGCCGCGGCGATGTCGGCCGGAGTCCAGGGCTCCGATGTACCTTCCACCAGCTGGTGCCACTGAGCGAACGAGCGGCGCGGCGAGAGATCGGAGGGATTGTCGCCGATCACGAAGGGCTTGAGCGGATCGCCGCCCCAGGTCACTGTGCGCACGCGCTCCGGACGAAACCAGATCAGGTATTCTCCGGGGTTGTTCGAGATCGGCGTGACCGCGATGCCGCTCGCCACCTTGATGATGCCGGCGAATTGAGGGAACTCCAGACCCAGGGATGCCGTCGCAAACACCGACGTGTTGCGATTGCTGTCCAGCCAGTTCGCGATCTCGCGAATCTCCTGCGTCCCCGGCACCTCGCCTGACGAAATGATCTGGTCCTCATAGACGAGCGCGCTTCCGCTCGCACCGAGCGGCTGAAGGATGGATTGCGAGCTGTCGAAGATCGCCGCCCGCCAGTCGCCTTCGCGCGATATCGCCTCGATCATGCGCTGCTCAAGCCGTTGCACGAATATCTCCGACTGGCTCTGCGCGAAGCTTTCAAGCGCCGCTATGCGGGTCGCGATCGCCTCGGCAAGCAGTTCGCACACCGCGCGCAGTTCGAAGTGAATGAAGCGCGGCTCGTAATGGTGACATGCCACCAGGCCCCACAGCCTGCCGCCGACGACGAGCGAGATCACCAGCGTGGCGCCAACTCCCATATTCTTGAGATATTGCAGATGAATCGGCGACATGCTGCGCAGGAAACAAAGCGACATGTCGAGATCGCGCCCGGTCAGCGGCGAGAGCCGCGGCTGCAGCGGGACGGGTTCATAACCGACATCAACCAGCACGCGGACGCGCGTGCGCTCATATAATCGTCGCGCCATCTGCGGAATGTCGGTTGCGGGATAGCGGTTGCCGAGATAGGCCTCGAGACCGGGCTTGCGGCGTTCGGAGAACACCTCTCCATGTCCCTCGTCGTCGAACCGATACACCATGACCCGGTCATAGCCGGTGCGGTTCTGAAACAGCGTCGCCGCCTCGTCGCACAATGCGCGGAGCGAGGATGCCGTGCGAATGTTCTCGAGCGCGCTTGCAATTTGCCGGGAGAGATCGACCGACGGCCCGGCGCGCTCGAGTTCGATGATCAGCCCGCCGGCCGGCGGCCGGTGCAGCAGACCATCGAATTCCGCGCTCGGGTTGCCGATGCGACACCGCACGCCGATCGGCATGCCCTGCGAAGTCGGATCGAGGTGAGGGAGAATCCGAAACAGCAGGTCGCCGTCGAGCTCAGCGAGCGGCAACCC
The DNA here is from genome assembly GCF_049581145.1 of Bradyrhizobium sp. Lineage (GTDB taxonomy): Bacteria > Pseudomonadota > Alphaproteobacteria > Rhizobiales > Xanthobacteraceae > Bradyrhizobium. The sequence goes on along the minus strand of NZ_JBAURI010000260.1, from coordinate 10,783 downwards.
GATGACCTCTTTCAGATTGAGAAATTTCGCTGCGTTGGCGCTGGCCTGGACGACGCGGTGATCGGGCTCGCTGATAACCAACAGCGCGCCGTGCGGCTGAATGGAGCCGGCGAGATGTATCTCCTCCCGTTCACAGTTCGAAAGATCGGCTTTTCCGAACGCTGTCGTCGCGAGGGAATGCTGCGCCAACTCAATCCTCTGGGGTTTCCTCGGTATCCGGCCCCTTGTCGTCGAGACCGTAGAGGTTGAGCTTGGCATAAAGGCTCTGCCGGCTCAATCCCAGGAGTTCGGCGGTCGCCGTCCGGTTGCCGCCCGCGAGCTCGAGCGCCTGCTTGACGTAGTGCTGCTCGACGATGCTCACGGTGTTCTTGACGAGCTTGCGAAGAGAGGATTTTCCGATCTGCTCGCTCATCGACCCCAGGGCCGTTCGCAACAGGTCGCCCTCCCCGTGGGACGGAAGGCGACGGGATACGTTGCGAAGCAGCACGCCGATATGGTTCCGTTCGCCACCTTCGCCGGTACCGGCTGAAATCTCGACCTCGGTATCGGTGCCAAGTTCACCGCGAATGGTCGTCGTGAACAACCGCACGGTCTTGTGCAACTGGATATTGGCGAGCAGCGCGTTCAGGTCGGCACCCGGCTGCCAGAGCCAGCGTCCCAGCGACTCGCCTGTCGCGGAGCCCTTGGAGCCAATCTGAACGAGATCGAGAAACGCCTGGTTGGCATGACGGATGACGCCGGTTTCGTCCAGCGCCACAAAGCCATCAGGCAGATGATCGATCAGATCCTCGATGGTTGATTGTTCGCCGTTTTCCTGTGGCGCCGGCGGACTGGAAGCAGGCGTAAACTGCAGCAGAAACACATGGCCCGGCTCGGCCGTAATCAGCGATCCGCGCAGCATCCACGGCTTCGCCTCGGCGCCGAGATGAACCAGGATGCTCAACGCCTTGCCACGCTCGCGGATGCGCGCCAGCATCTCGCGCACCGCCTCGCGATCTTCCGCCGCCACGTCATGAAGCAGTTCGCGGCCGGCGAGATCCTCGTTGCGGCGGCGAGGCGAATTGAGCGCCTCGATGGCCGTGCGATTGGCTTCGATGATCCGCAGATTGGCTGCGGACACGATCATGACGGCTTCGTTCGAGGCGTCGAATACCAGCCGGTAACGCGTCTCGATTTCGCGGAGCTTCCAGTAGTCCCGCTCCATGGTCTGTTGCGCGGCGATCAGACGCGATTGCAACTCGGCGACGGCCTGCAGATTCTTTCCGATCGCCAGCATTCCGGCGCGGCCGCCAAGCAGGACCGTCGTGAATTCGATCGGAATTTCCAGACCGCTCGGAAAGCGCTGGTTGATCTGCCGAAAGGCCGAAATGCCGCTGATGCGTGCATCGTCGACCATGCGCTTGACCTTGTCGCCCCCCATCTCGCCGGCGATTTCGACCCACGGACGGCCGAGCCAGCCGTCGACACTTTCGCCGCTCATCGCTGGAGACAACGTCGCCTCGCGGATGACGCCTTCCATGTCCAGAAGCAGCGTTATGTCGGGCTGTACGGTTGGTAGGGCGGCCATTCTTTATCTGCCGATCTTTCTACGAGGCGGAGCAAGGAGAATCGCTGAACGACGACAGCCAACTCAATGCACGCTGTGTGCCAATCCAGCCTGACACTCCGCGTGGGAATGAGACGTCTGCCGATAGAATTGCGCAGAATCATCCCGCCAAGTCAAGAAACACCTTTGTTTTGAAGGTTTTAGTTGTAACAATTCCTTGACAATCAGGGGGAGGCCCCGGACTGCGGTGACGACTTCTGCCGGGGCTGGATCGTCCGCAATCGTTCCCCGGATAGCTAATCCTGCTCAAATCCGCGTCAAGAACGACAACAAGAATTGATATTTCAAAATGTAAATGTATCTTTACATATTCAACACCGAAAGGGAGAGCAATGTGTCCGTCAGAGTTACCATCCTGGCTCAATTGATTACCGTCGCCGTGGCTCTTCCCAATGGCGTGGCATCCGCGCAAGACGCCGCCGGAGGCGATGCGACGAAGGGCGAGCAAGTCTTCAAACAATGTATGACCTGCCACCGGATTGGTCCGGGGGCCAAGAACTTGATCGGCCCGGTACTGACTGGCGTCATCGGCCGGCAGTCAGGCACCGCTCCCGGTTTCGCCTATTCGGCCCTCAACAAGGCCGCGGGCGAGAACGGGTTGGTCTGGACGAACGACCTGATCTTCCAATATCTGCCCGACCCCAATGCGTTCCTGAAGAAATTCCTGACCGACAAGGGACATCCGGAACTCGCCGTTGGTTCGACCAAGATGACGTTCCACCTGAGCGACGAGCAACAGCGCAAGGACGTGATCGCCTATATCGATAAATTCTCCGAGAAAAAATAGCCCGATTTTGGCCTCAACAGCAGCGCTGGCGCTATCTGCGCCAGCGCCGGTACAGGTCAATCAAATGCGCCAGCCCCGATGCTGCAAGGCAACCACAGGCCACGAGCCAGCCGGCGCCTGCGAGCGCGGTCCGCAGCGCCAGCAACAGACATGCGCCGGCGCATAGATTCGGCAGGAGGTCCCATGGCGCAACGCCGCGGCGGGCATAACGCCAAAGCGACAGCAAGCCCGCAGCTTCGATGACAATCACGATCAGAATGAGATCGACGAGCCGCCCGCTCGCAAACAACTCAGCCATGACGAAGCGTCGCGTGCCCGCCCTTTCTGGTCAACACGAACCGCGGCGCTTCAGCCAAACGGGGCATTCAGTCAAAACGACCGCAAGGATCCAAAGGGTCGCCAACGCTGTTCCAGAAGCCACGACGCACGGCCATCAGGCCGAAGCCAGCCCGGCCATGTAAGCGAGGTTCTTGAGAAAGATCCTGACATGCGCGATCGGTCTGGCGCGCACCAATTGCTTGTTCATGTAGGCATCCCAGGTGAGCTTCTGGACATCGCGGTCGCGGCAGATGCTGACGAAGCGCTCACGGCGCCGGTCATTTGAATACCAATACCATTGCATGATGCCGAGGATGCGGAACACCATGCCATGCATCCGCATGAAGCGCTTGCGCGCCAGGCGCAGCGCCATGGCGTCACCGGTCTCCAGGAATTCGTCGACGGCTTCCGCCGACAGCCGTCCGCCGGTCATGGCATAATAGATCCCCTCACCCGACGCCGGCGCGACGACGCCCGCGGCATCCCCGGCGAGCAGGACGCTGTGACCGTCGTCCCATCGCGGCAGTGGACGCAGCGGAATCGGCGCGCCTTCGCGGCGTACGGTTTCCATTGCGCCCAACCCCGCCGCGTCGCGCAAGCCGCCGACCGAATTGCGCAGGGAAAACCCCTTGCAGGCCGAGCCGGTACCGACGCTGACGGTCTCGCCATGCGGAAACACCCAGCCATAAAAATCCGGGGACACCGTACCGCGGTAGTAGACATCGCAGCGCGAGCCATCGAAATCGGAGTCATGTCGCGGCGAACGAACGATCTCATGATAGGCGAACACATAGGCCAGACGGTCGGCGCCAGGGATGCATTGCCGCGCCACGGCCGACAGCGCTCCATCTGCGCCGATCACCGCGCGGCATCGAACGACCTTTTGGCTCATCCTGCCCTCGGCCGTGCGTTTCTCATAATGCACGACGGTCACCCCGGTGACATCACGCTCGAATCGCCTGAACAGTCCAATGCGCCGCACGGCGCCAGCCCGCGCGGCACGCTGTCGCAACCACTCGTCGAACACATCGCGGTCGACCATGCCGACGAAGCCGCCATCGATCGGCATGTCCACCTGTCGATCCGATGGCGATACCATCCGCGCCGAGTTGACGCGCGCCACCAGCAGATGGTCGGGAATGTCGAAATCCCGGATCAGCCGCGGCGGAATCGCGCCGCCGCAAGGCTTGACGCGCCCGGCGCGGTCGAGCAGCAGAACACTTCGGCCGAGGCTCGCAAGATCGTGCGCGGCGGTGGCGCCTGCGGGCCCGCCGCCGACCACCACCACATCAAACAATTCGGCATTAGCCATAACTCATCCCCCTGCAATCGCGGCGCGCAAATCGCCAAGACCGTCCCGCCGAAGTGCTGCCGGCAGCCGATGAACCCAAACTGCCATCCAGGCCGCGACCACGAAAAGACCCGCTTCAGACGCAAACACGACCGAATAGGACAGCGACGGCGACGACAGCAGATATCGCGCGACGTCGATTGCCAGCGTGCCCAGGAATCCGCCGATGCCGAACGCAAACCCCTGCGCGGCGCCCCACAGCCCCATCCGTACGCCTTCGCGATTTTCGCCGCCGGCGCCGACCAGCGCCATCATCGAGCCGATCGCAGCCACCGCATAGGCGCCATTGGTCAGGCCGAGCATGAAGACCGTCTCACGCAACGGCCAAAACGGCCCGACCAGCGCTGCGGCCGCCAGAGCCAATAACGCGATCGCGGAGGACAGGCATCCGCCGATGGTCCACGCTTGCATATTTCCGCGCGAGTGCGGGTAGATCGCGCCAATCAGCGGCACAGCCGCCATTCCGACCAGCGTGCCCGCATGCTGGACAGACGAAAGGCTGGTGGTCCCGCCCGGCGTGAAGCCGAATACCACGCCTGCGAACGGCTCGAGGATCAGATCCTGGGCGCTGTAAGCCAGCATGGAAACAAACACGAAGATCGCAAACCGCCGCGACTTCGGTTCGGCCCAGACCTCCATGAATGCCGCGCGGAAAGCCGATGACGGCGGTGCTATTTGCGACGCATCGGCCGCAGCTGTGTCGCGGCCCTCGATATCCCACACGCCGACGATGGTCAGAACCATCGCCGCAGCGGACACCGATCCGGACACGGCAATCAACCGCATCGGCGAGAACGGATCGAGCATATGGCCGGCAACCGCCGTGGTCACGATGAAGCCGGCGATCATCATCACCCAGACGATGGTGGCCGCCGTCGCGCGCCGATTGTCGTCGCAGCGCTTGGCCAGCAGCACGAGCAGCGATGTGCCGGCGGCGCCGACCCCGGCCCCGATCAGACAGAACGCGGCAACTGCGAGCGCAATGCCGAACAGCGGACGCACGCTCATCCACGCCGTGGCCAGCGCAGCGAGCAGACCGCCGGCGGCAAGTACCGCCATGCCGCCGACGATCCATGGCGTTCGTCGGGCTCCGAGATCGGAACCGTGACCCCATGCCGGCCTGAAGGCCTGAAGGGCATAATGAATGGCGACCAGCGCGCCCGGCAGGATCGCCGGCATCGCAAGCTCGACCACCATCACCCGGTTGAGCGTCGACGTGGTGAGCACCACAATCGCGCCGAGGCCGGTTTGCACCAGACCGAGCCGCACAATGCCGAACCAGGAAATTGCAGGGTTGTTCATGGTCATCCTGTTCCGATCGCCGCCAGCGCGAAAGCGCTGACGAGCATGCCGAGCACGTAGCAACTGATCCCCGTGCCGTTGTACCAGGGTGCGCGTTCGCGCGGCTGCCCGAGGAAATGCGCCATCAGGAAGAATTGGGCGATCAGCAATGCGCCAACCGCGGCCGCGTAAAACGGCCGGTGCCATGCCAGCAGCAACGCGACCACTGCCGTTTGCGGCAACGCCATCACCACGCAGGCAAACCGCGCGGCGTTTCCAACACCGAGCAGCACCGGAAGCGACGCAATCCCCATCCGCTTGTCGCCCTCGACCGACTTGAAGTCGTTGAGAGTCATGATGCCGTGGGCGCCGACACTGTAGAGCACTGCAATGACGACAATGCGCCAGTTCGGCATTGCCGCGCTCATGACGGCAGCGCCCGTGAACCAGGGCAAACCTTCATAACAGAGCCCGCATGCCGCATTGCCCCACCAGCCGTTTTGTTTCAGCCGGATCGGCGGCGCGCTGTAGGCCCAGGCCAGAGCCAGCCCGATCACGGCCGCGACGAAGCCCCACTTGCCGAGCGATGTCGCCAGCAGCAGCGACAGCGCCGTCCAGATCACGGCAATGTAAAAGCCCCAACGTCCGGGGATGCGTCCCGATGGAATCGGCCGGTCGGGTTCATTGATGGCGTCGACATGGCGGTCATACCAGTCGTTCACGGCCTGGCTGGTGCCGCACACCATAGGACCCGCGAGCAGCACGCCGGCGGCAACCACCGGCCAGCGCTGTCCGGTGGATATGCCGGACGAAACGATGCCGCAGCCCAGCGCCCACATCGGCGGAAACCAGGTGATCGGCTTCAGCAACTCCAGCACGACCAGCGGCGAAGAGCGATGGGCCACGGTGCTATTCATCTTCGGCCTGGTCATCACTTGCATGGTCGTCGATCCCGAAGCGGCGAAGCTTGACATAAAGGCTCTGGCGGCTGAGGCCGAGCATTTCGGCCGCGGAGGCCCTGTTGTCGCCGGTCAACTCCAGCGCGGCCTCGATGGAGAGCTTCTCGATCACATCGGTGGTCTCCCGCACCAGATCGCGCAGCGGTACCCGGCCGATCAGTTCGGTGAGTTGCGCGATCGAACGTGGCAGCTCGCGTGTCGAAGCAGAAGCGGCCGATAGCCGCTTTTCAACGTTCCGGATCGCAAAGCCGATGCCAGGCTTGTCGTCGCCATCGCTCAGCAAGACCGCGGACACCTCGACCCCGGCGGTCGCCCCATACTCGCCCCGCACCATGGTCGTAAACAACTTGATCGACCCACTCTGCCGAACATTGGCCAGCGCCACACTGAAATCGACGCCTGCCCGGCCGAGCCAGCGATCCAGCAACTCTCCGCGCGCCTGCTCGGGACTGCTGAGCTGCGCCATGTCAAGGAATGCGGGATTCGCTCTGATAATGCGGCCGTCCGATTCCGTGATGACGAGCCCATCCGGAGCGGCCTCGAAGTAGCTCAGCAGCGTCGCGGTCGCCTTCAAGGTGGCGCTCCCCGATTCGGATGCGCCGGGGACCAAGCGGGCCAGGAACAGCGACGCGTTCTCTTGCCTGAACAGCGATACCGCGAGGCTGCATTGGCGCCGAGTTGTTGCCAGTCGAACGCCCGCACTATTGTCGCGGCCGGTGGCGCGAACGTCCGCCAGCAATGCCCCGATCGTCTGCGTGCTGGTGGCATCGAAATGGTTGGCAAAGCCGGACTTGAGCAGCCGCGGCGCGCTCTGGTCGAACAGCGCCAGCGCTGCCGGGTTGGCGTCGAGGACGCTGTTGTTGCCGGCATCAACGATCATGACTGCTTCCGAAGATACCTTGAATAGCAGCCGGTAACGGGTTTCGGCATGACGCAGCCGGATGTAGTCCCGTTCCATCGACTGCTGGGCGTTGATCAGCTGCTGCTGCATGGCCGCGAGCGGGCGCAGATCGCGACCGACCACCAGGAAGCGGTCGTCGCGGCCGATATTGATCGCGGAATAGAGCACCGGGATATCGTCGCCACGGGGCGACGGATGGTTGACCTGCCGCCAGTTCGATGACTTTCGCAACGCCGCGTCCTGCAGCAGCTCGTTGACCTTGGCACGCGTATCCGGTGTGACGATGTCGGCGAGCTTTGAACCCATCCAGCGTCCCTGAGCGTCCAGTTCGAGCGACAACTCGTCCTTGTTGAAGGCGACATCGCAAATCGATCCCTGACCGTCGACCACGACCGCGAGGTCGGTGGCAGCGGCAATCAGGTTCGCGACCGACTGCGCAGCGAGATCGCCCAGCGAGTCCTTTGGAGATTTGAACACTTGCACCAGGGCAAATATCCTCCACCAACCAGTGAGCCTCCACCCCAGCGCTGTTCCAGCCCGGCCTCTTGTTGTTCGTGGACGCTCGTCGCAAGGGGTTCGACCTCATCTACTCGCCGCCATATCGTCCCTTGCTGGATCAGGCAGTCTGAACCGCAACACGAGAGCGGCTTGCTCGCGCCGGAAAGGCATTTCCGCGATTGCCGACGCGCAAATTTTGGAGTTCGGGGGACCGATCGATCGAATTATCTCGGCAACGCCAATCCGTGCTTGACGCCCCAGTCGAACCAGTTGTCGACGACGGTTCCCGAAAGTAGAATCCCGATGCCACCGGCCAAGGGGCAGAGCACGGCGAACCACCACGCCCAACGGTGGATCGACTCCGCCGTGGCGTTGAAGCCCATGGTCCAGCGCCAGAACAAGGCGGCCCGCTCCAGCGCCGTACCGCGATCGACGATCTGCTCGAGCTCGCGTTCGCCGCCATAACGGCTGACCGCGAGGATGGTGGCGCCGTGCATCGCAAACAGCAGCGCAGATCCATACAGGAACGCAATCGAGAGCATGTGAAACGGATTGTAGAACAAGTTGCCATGGGTGATGGAGAAGTTATTGGTCCAGTCGAGATGCGGGAAGATTCCGAACGGGACCGCCTCACTGAAATGTCCCATCAGCAACGGACGGATGAAGCCCAGCACCAGATAAAGCCAGATCGCCGAGGCAAACGCCCAGGATACGTGGGTGCCCATGCCAAGCGCGCGGGCGCGGCGGTAGGTCCTGGTCCACCACAAAAGGATCGAGGTGGTCAGGAAGAAGCCGGCCATCAGCCACCATCCGCCTTCCTTCAGCGGCGGAAAGCTGATGCCGTATTCCGGCTTCGGCGGCTCGAGCGAGAGCCACGGCAGTTGCCGTACGAACTCGATCGGGCTCCAGTTCACAGAAGCCAGCATGTTCAGGCCGATGATCTCGATTGCGACAATGCCGCAGATGATCGAGGCAAGGCCGGTGAAACCGAGATAGATCGGGCCGACCTGGGCGTCGCCGATCTTTCCCAGCCAATAGCTGAACTTGCCTTCCCCGGTGCGAACCCACGTTCCTGGCTGCAGGGGAATACCCGGATAGACGGTGCTGCGAACCTGCACCTGCGTAAAGAAGTTTTGATACTGGGCCATGGCGATTGTTCTTTCTGATGACCGGATTTAGTTGGAGGACCAGATCGGAAGATTGCGCCACCAGTTCCACCATTCGGACCAGGCGTTGCCCTCGGACCAAAGGGGTCCCGAGATCACGATGCAGACGGCACTGAAGAACACGGCCGAGAGCGCCACGAACATCCCGAGGCGGTGAATTCCGAGCGTGCCGACGGAGTAGCCGATCAGATCGCGGAACATCGTGTTTTCGTGTTCGGGTGACTTGACCGGCTCGCCCTTCTCGGGATTGCTCGCCGACAGAATGAGGCCGCCATGCAGCGCCAGCGCCAGGCACGTCGTGAAGAAGAACGTGATGGCGATCATATGGGCGGGATTGTAGTGGAAGTTGCCGTAGGTGTAGCCGGTGTTCGACACCCAATCGAGATGAGACATGATGCCGTACGGAAAGCCGTAGCTCCATGAGCCCATCAAGACCGGCCGGATCACGACCAGGGTGAAATATGCAAAGATCGCAAAGCCGAACGCGAACGGCACGTGATAGCCGATGCCGAGCTTGCGGCAGATTTCGACCTCGCGCAGCGCCCAGGACACGAACGCGCCGAGCGCACAGATGGTGACGATCTGCCAGATGCCGCCTTCCTGCAGCGGCGCAAACGACAGCCCATATTTCGCATCAGGCGGATTGATGCTGATCTGCCAGAGATTCCAGGTCGGTCCGAGCGCGGCGCCCCACAGGATCATCGCGATGCCGACCAGCGAAAAGAACACCGTCGTCATGCCGAAGAACCCGACATAGAACGGACCGACCCAGAAATCGAACAGGTCGCCTCCGATCAGCGTTCCGCCGCGAACGCGATATTTCCTTTCAAAGCTAAGCATCGCCATCGATCATTCCTCCGCATGCGAATCGCAAAACGCCGCCCGTTATTGCCGGCTTCCGCCGGTTAGCTACCGGAAGCGAACGAGGCCGGCCGCTCTGTCCGACTCCGTTCGTTCCGGTACGCTGTTGGTCATGCCATCAAGACGGCATGCTTGGTGGTGTGTACGGCAACGAGATCTCTCCCGTCTTCGTCGGCCCCTTGCGGGGACCGTCCAACCAGTTGAACCGGTCGGTCGAGAGCAGAATGAAGTGGATCACGATCGCCAGTCCGAACAGGAACGCGAAGAGCATGATCAACACACGCCGCGGGTCGAAGAGCAGCCAAATTCGCCACATGTTTGTCTCCCGTCAGGTCAGGTACGACAGGGAAACGCTGGCGAGGTGCTGGATGCCATCCATCGCTGCTTTGTAACCGCCGGGGCCCGGCAGCCAGGGACGCCACATCCAAGCAAGAATGTGAGCAACCACCGCGACAGCCACGAAGAGAAAGAAGCTCGTCATGAATATCGTGTGGAATTCCTTGGCCTCAGCTTCCGTGAGCCCCGAGAGGGAACCGTCCTTCATTTGGTATTCCTCCTGGTGATGGCCTTGCGGCCGTTCGCCGCCCGAGCGTGGGCGGCAGCGAAATGCCGTCTCGTTGGAAACGGCAGCTTTCCGTCCGGCACCGCCGGACGAAATCCTGAACTAGAAACCGATGAACGACGAGCCGACCATCACGCTCGCCGCGTTGCTTGCCTCCCTGAAGATCGAGCAGCGGCCTGCGAATGTCTGGGAGTATCCGTGCGCGCGCCACGGCATCAGCCGGATGGCAACCGCCCGCAACAGAAACAAGACGTAGCAGACACCGAAAATCAGCCGCGACTCCATGGTGGCGCTTGCGGTCGAGATTTTCGCAGAAGGACCGCTGTGCACATGGTCGGACATCGACACATCCTTCCGATTGCGGGGGTCCACGTGCAGATGCGGAATCACCGGAAACAGGTTTGCTTCGATCATTCTCATGCGGGCACTCCATCCATCAGGGCCGACCGCGCCTGGTTGACAAAATCGGTGGTGACGCGCCCCACGCCGGCGC
>NZ_JBAURI010000259.1:0-1516 GCF_049581145.1 Bradyrhizobium sp. | reverse complement strand
GGACCTCCCCGGCAGGCGCTTTGACGGCGAAGGTTCCGATCGGCCGTCCGATCTCGAACACCCGAATCTATATTCTGGACGGGGATCGCGAACCGGTCCCCATTGGCGCTTCCGGCGAGATTCATATTGGCGGCGTGCAGGTTGGCAGGGGCTACCTGAACCGCCCCGGGCTGACGGCAGAGAGGTTCATCGCCAATCCTTTCGTGGAAGGAGAACGGCTCTACCTGACCGGCGACCTTGGCCGATATCGGCCCGACGGGACCATCGAATTTATTGGCCGCAATGATTTCCAGGTGAAGATCAGGGGCTTCCGGATCGAACTCGGCGAGATCGAGGCGCGACTCGCCGAGCATCCGGCGGTGCGCGAGGCGATTGTGCTCGCGCGAGAGGACGCGCCTGGCGACAAACGGCTCGTCGCTTATACCACAACGCGGCCGGATGCAGTTGCGCCAGGGGCCGATACCCTGCGCGCCTATCTTGCCGCCAGCCTGCCCGAATACATGGTTCCGGCGGCCTATGTCATGCTCGACGCGCTGCCGCTAAACCCGAACGGCAAGCTCGACCGCAACGCGCTGCCGGCGCCGGAGAGCAACGCCTTCTCTGCTCGCGACTTCGAGGCGCCGCGCGGAAAAACCGAGGAGATTCTGGCGCGGATCTGGGCCGACCTGCTCCGAGCGGAGCGCATCGGCCGCCACGACAACTTCTTCGAACTCGGCGGCCATTCGCTGCTTGCGGTAAGAATGCTTTCCCGGCTGCGGCAGATCCTTGGCGTCGACCTGCCGCTGGCCGATCTCTTCGCGATGCCGGTTCTGGCTGAGTTTGCCGCCGCCGCCGGGGAGGGTGCCCGGAGCGCCTTGCCGCCGATCGGACCGGCAAGCCGCGCCGGCCCTTTGCCTTTGTCGTTTGCGCAGCAGCGGTTATGGTTCCTGGCGCATCTGGAGCGGGTCAGCCAAGCTTATCACATCCCGCTGGGACTGCGGTTGCGCGGCGACCTCGACAGCCACGCCCTCAGGCGCGCGCTGGACCGCCTCGTCGCCAGGCACGAGGCGCTGCGGACGACTTTCGTCACTGTCGACGGCGAGCCGGTTCAGCGCATCGCCGCCGAGGACGTCGGCTTTGCGCTCGCAGAGCATGACCTCAGCCGTCAGGACGACGCCGAAGCCGCCTTACAACGGCTCACCGTCGAGGAGAGCCTAGGCGCATTCGATCTGGAAGCCGGTCCGCTGGCCCGCGGCCGGCTGATCCGGCTGTCCGCCCGCGAGCATGTGCTCCTCGTCACGTTGCATCACATCGTCTCCGACGGCTGGTCGATCGGTGTTCTGAACCGCGAGTTGAGCGCGCTCTACGGCGCGTTCCACGAGGGCCGTGTTGACCCTATGCCGGAAATGGCGATCCAATATGCGGATTACGCGGTCTGGCAGCGCCGCTGGCTCTCAGACGCAGTGCTGGCGGAGCAGGGCGACTATTGGCGGCGCGCTCTCGCGGGCGCGCCACCGGTTCTGAACTTGCCGACCGA
>NZ_JBAURI010000258.1:0-3882 GCF_049581145.1 Bradyrhizobium sp. | reverse complement strand
CTCTTACGGTCTGAGAAATCGCAGGATCCAACTTCTCGCGCGCGATGCGGACTGGTCGCATCCGAACAACTTTCGATATCGCTCTTGCGATCTGCTCGAACGTATTTGCTTGGAAAAGCGAAGGGTTTCAGTTCGCCTACCAGACCCAATCTTCCGCTCCTTACCAATCTTCAGCGTCATACCGACGTGCGGGTCATTCGATATTTCGAGGAGGATGCAGCCATGTCTGCCCTGACCTATCCCGGCGTCTACATCGAAGAACTTCCCAGCGGCGTCCACACAATCACCGGCGTTGCCACATCGATTGCGGCCTTCATCGGCTCGGCGCCACAAGGGACAACAACTGAAGCCGTGTTGGTGCAAAGCTGGTCAGACTACCAAAGCCAGTTCGGGGGCTTGTCCGCCGGCAATTACCTAGGCTATGCGGTCAACCAATTCTTTTCCAACGGAGGTCAGCAGGCCTACATCATCCGGCTGGTCGGAAAAGCCTGCACCGCCGCGTCGTCGAGCGCAAACCCGATCGGCGGCAGTCTCCTCCTCTACGCCGCGAGTCCCGGCGCCTGGGGAAACAACTTGCAGATCGCGGTGACGACGCAGCCGGGAAATTCGGCTCGATTCAGCCTTCAGGTGATCGACGGCGCCAGCGGCAAGGTATTGGAAAGCTATGCCAACCTCTCGGTTGCGGCGAACGATGCGCAATATGTGGTAACCGTTATCAACAGTGACTCCCAGAATGTGACATTCGTCAACCCGACACAGCAAACTTCGGCAGCGCCCTCCGCGCCGCCAAACAGCAACACCGTTCCCGGCCCTGTGCTGCTAAGTCCGCTGGCGACCCAAGCAACGGGTGGCACGCTCGCCGCAGGTCAGTATTTCTACCAAGTCTCGGCGCTATATGGAAATCTCGAGAGCGTTCCCTCGAACGAGCTATCCGTGACGACAACAGGAACGACGAGTTCCAACACGATTTCATGGAGCGCGGCACCCAATTATCAAAACCAGGCACCGACCGGATACAGGATTTACCGAGGCACGGCGGCCGGGAAGGAGAGCGGCTATTACAGTCCAGGCAACGTGAAGACGTTTGCCGATACGGGCGCTGCAGCACTGACAGCCGGCGTTCCGGTCGCGATGCAATTATCGGGCGGTCAGGACGGGACGATCCTGCAGCCCAACGACGGCAATTTCGAGCCCGCTGCGCTCACAGGCGTGCTCTTGCTCGATCGTGTGCCGATTTTCAACCTACTGTGCGTGCCAGGCGAGTCGGACGCCGCCACGATCCAGTCCCTTCAAGCATATTGTAACGGCAAGCGAGCGTTCTACATCGTGGATTCGCCGCAGAATGTCCAAACCAGCTACCTGATGACCAACGGCCCGTCGGCGATCACCTCGAATGCGCTCAATCCCAACAGCAATCTAGCGGGCCAATACTCGATCAATTCCGCCTATTATTTTCCCTGGGTGTCGGCGCCCGATCCGCTGTTCGGTAATCGGCCCGCGCTTTTTCCTCCTTGCGGTTTCGTGGCGGGCATTTACGCGGCAACCGACGCCAATTTCGGTGTGTGGAAGGCGCCAGCAGGGATCGATGCTAGTCTGACCGGCATCTCGGGTCTGCAATACACGCTGACAGACCTGGAAAACGGCGCCCTCAACATTCAGGCCGTGAATTGCCTGCGCCAATTCAGGGTCTATGGCGACGTGGTCTGGGGCGCCCGCACACTGCAAGGCAACGACCAGATCGGTTCGCAGTGGAAATACGTCCCGATCCGACGCCTCGCGCTGTTCATCGAGTCCAGCCTCTACGACGGGACCCAGTGGGTCGTGTTCGAGCCCAATGACGAGCGACTATGGGGCCAGATCCGATTGAACGTTGGCGTCTTCATGCAGGGCCTTTTCCTGCAGGGCGCCTTCCAGGGCACGACGCCGAGCCAAGCCTATTTCGTCAAGTGTGACGACGAGAACAATCCGCAGTCCAGCATCGACCAAGGGATCGTCAACGTCCTGGTCGGGTTCGCACCGCTTTATCCTGCCGAATTCGTCGTCATCGAAATCCAGCAGATGGCTGGTCAACTGCAAAGCTGAGAGGACGCACCATGCCTTCCTTTCCCGTCAATCCAAAGCGACTAGATCCCTACAAAAACTTCAAATTCCGCGTGAAATGGGACGGCAAATACGTCGCCGGCGTCAGCAAGGTCGGCAGCCTCAAGCGCTCCACCGAGGTCGTCGAGCACCGCGAAGGCGGGGATCCATCGACATCGCACAAATCACCGGGCCGCACCAAATACGAGGCGATCACATTCGAGCGCGGGCTAACCCAGGATCTGAATTTCCATGATTGGGCCGGGCTCGTCTGGAATTACGGCGCCGGGCTGGGTTCGGAAGTGTCGCTCGCCAATTTCCGCAAGGACATCTACCTCGAAGTCTACAACGAAGCTGGACAGCTGGTAATCGCCTACAGGATCTATCGCTGCTGGGTTTCCGAATACCAGGCGCTGCCCGACCTCGACGCCAATGCCAACGCGATAGCGATCGAACACATCAAGCTCGAGAACGAAGGCTGGGAGCGCGACACGAGCGTGACCGAGCCGGCCGAACCGACCCTGACCAGTGTGGCAACCTGATGCTGTCCGGCTCCGACCTGCTGCAGCTGTGGGAAGACGGCGCGCGCCGGCATCCGGTCGATCGGACGCTTCTGCTGCTGGGTGCGGCGCATCCCGATGCGCCCTACGAGACACTCGCGGACTGGCCGTTGGGAAACCGCAACCGGGCCATCGGAGAATTGCGCGCGACCTGCTTCGGGGATGGCATCCACGGATGGATATCGTGCCCGCGCTGCAGCGACCGCCTCGAATTCGAGACGGACTGGCGCTCGCTCGTCGTCGACGCCGGAGATCCCCAACCCGACCAGCAAATTGTCGTTGGCGAGCAGACATTTCGGCTTCCGACCAGCCGGGATCTCGCGCGTATCGCGACGGAATCCGATCCGCATGTCGCATCGATCCGGCTGGTTGAGAACTGCCGGTTGAGCCCGCATGTCTCGGCGATCCGCTTCGACCAGGAGCTCGATGAGATCGGCGACTGGATGACGCGAGCCGATCCGCTGGCCGAGACACGACTCACGCTCGCGTGCCCGAGCTGCGCCCATGCGTGGGAGGAGAGCTTCGATATTGCAGCCTTCCTGTGGGAGGAAATCGAGGCACGCGCCAAGCGCATTCTGTTCGAGATCCATCGGCTTGCCTCGACCTATGGCTGGACCGAGGCGCAAATCCTAGCGCTGAGCGAGCGCAGACGCGCACTTTATCTGGAGATGGTCCACGCATGACCGGCTATCTGCAGCGGCTCGCCGCCGGCGCGGCGACAGTCGACCGGCCGATCCATCCGGTCTTGCCGCCGATTTTTTCGGTCGCTGGCGTCGACGCCGGCAGCGATCATCGCGGTCTCGAAGAATTTTCCGTTTCGCGTGCCTCAGATGTGCCGCCGCAATCGACCGCAAGGCCGGCCGAGCCGCAACGACCATCGATCGCTGCTGGTGCAGCGCCGCCCGTTGCAACCACGACCGTTGCGCCCGAACCGGGCGCGCCGTCGAGCCTTCCGCCACCCGCGCATGCTCACGCTGTCACAGCGGCGCCGTTCGTCCGCGATGTTTCGCTTCCACCTGTCGATCATCTGCGTCGCGACAATCCCGTCAGATTCGAGCAGAACGGCGAGCGGGCCGAGAAAGCCGACGGCGTAGAGAGGGATGCTATCACCGTCCATGCCCCACCGCGGCCACCACTGGACCTCGCGGCAACGCGCGGCAACGCGCGCGAGGCTCGCGCTGACAGCGCGCAAGGCGGGGCAGTTCCGCCTCCCAGGCCCGCGCGCACCTTCGCACCGCTACTG
>NZ_JBAURI010000257.1:0-4813 GCF_049581145.1 Bradyrhizobium sp. | reverse complement strand
GTTGACAACCTGACTCACCGCAGTTGCGTGGTTTCGCAGCGAAGCAGACCAAGATGTAGCCTGCCATACGGTCTTTGCGGATTCACCATACACATGCGTCGTGAATGCAAAGCTCTGCAAGGTCTCGTTTGATGACGGAATGACGATCCGTCGGCTGACCACAGGGACAACCCGACCACCGTGATCAATTGCTGTCACAGCCATCTGACACTCAACAGCGCAACGGGGCGAGCCAGTTCTGGCGGTGGTCTTAGCCGATAGGCCGGACGCGCCCGACCTGGCCAGTTGGTCTCCCATACTCCGACCTCACACCGAGCCGGTGCAATACGTGTGCACCAGCCTAATTAACGGGTTATAGCCAGTGGTTTTATAGCCCGTTCACTGCGCGCATGCGAGTATGCGCGGGCGAGCTCTAGTCGCATGGAATTTACGGCGGATCCGAGTGAAGCGCGGCCTGTCTCAAGAAAGGCTCGCCTTCGACGCGGGTATCGATCGTTCGTACGTCGGGGGTCTGGAGCGACAGGAAGAGAATCCGACGGTCGACCTGCTCGACCGTCTTGCGAAAACCCTATCTGTGCACGTTTCGGATTTGTTAGTCGAGCCGCCCCGTGGTGCTTCCCCGCCAAAGGCACTGCGCCGTGGTCGTCCACCAGCCAAGTAATGCCTTTGCTCGATCTGTGTCGACGGCCAAGAATTCTGGCCTACCTTTCGTGCTCCGTACAGTTCTGGCGGTTTCTCTTTTTCGCTCAAGTGCCTATTCTGCGCGGTCGCTCTCGGTGATCCACGGCACGACCGACTCAATTTGAGATCCTAGTTGGCGCAGAACAGCGACCGCAATGCAGTCGGCAGCAAACCAGCAGGACGGATCTTGCCTCTTGCGACATGTGCAACGCACCAAGGAGGGCGGACCCCAGCTGCTTTCGGTTCGCGCAACCATTGACCTGAAATCGCTCCTGTAGCTGACAGCCGGCGGCGTTCTCGTCCATATGCGCGAGTTGTCGCACGATTGCGATAGGACCGTTCGATCTCAACCCCGTTCCGAACGTGCCTGGAAAATCCGCGATCTTCGTCGTCGCGCGATCAGACTGGTGATGAGCAGCTTCGCTCTGATGCGTGGCGGCTATCGCGACCTGCTGCGCTATGGCCGCAAAGACAAATAGACCCATCAAGACGCTGTCGTTTGGGGTGCCGAAAACGTATTCCGTCAAGATCGGCATCCCCCTTCGCTTCTCCACTCCGCCATCGTGAGATTCAACGCGCCACGAAGCTCAGTGGCGCTCCACGAGATCACGGAGCCTCGAAGATGTCCGATCCGAACGCCGGCTTGCCGCCGCGATACCTGCGCACGCCCGAAGCCGCGCGTTTCCTGAGCCTCTCGGGCCGAACATTGGAAAAGCACCGAACCTACGGCACCGGTCCTGCCTATCGAAAACTTGGCGGACGTGTCGTCTACGCGCTGGAGGACCTGAAAGCCTGGGCCGACCGCGGCGCGAAAACGTCGACCTCCGATCCAGGTGCCGGGACCGTGTTGCCCGCGAAGCGGCATGCCGCAGGTTTGCGCCCCTATGCCGGCCAACAGCGTCGCTGATCGTCGCGGGAGGAAAGTCGTGATGCGGCGCAGGCACGTCTCTGAACGCGAGCAGCTTGATCTGTTCCGTGCACTTCCGGGCGATCTCGCGCCTCGCGATGCGCAGGACCTGATGGCTTATCCCTTCTTTTCGCTTGCCAAATCGAGGCGCGTTGTTCCGATCGAGTTCCGCGCCGGCAAGATCAGCATTCGCGTCGAAGCCGTGCCGGAGCACGGAATGGCGACCATCTGGGACGCGGACGTCCTGATCTGGGCTGCCAGCCAGATCGTCGGGGCCCGCGACGCCGGTTTGAAAACGTCGCGGCTGATGGCGGCGACGCCCTACGAAATCCTCACCTTCGTCGGCCGCGGCACCAGTGCTCGCGATTACGACCGGCTCAAGGCCGCGCTCGACCGGCTGCAATCGACCTCTGTCATGACATCGATCCGCCAACTGACCGAGCGGCGGCGGCATCGCTTCTCCTGGATCAACGAATGGAAGGAGACGGCCGATCCTCATGGCCGGCCGCTTGGGCTGGAGCTGATCCTGCCGGATTGGTTCTATGCCGGCGTGCTGAATGAAGCGCTCGTGCTCACCATTGACCGGGCGTATTTCGATTTGACCGGCGGCCTGGAGCGCTGGCTCTATCGCCTCGCGCGAAAGCACGGCGGCCGCCAGGAAGGCGGCTGGAGCTTTGATCTGATCTATCTTCACCGCAAATCCGGCAGCCTCTCGCCGTTGAAGCACTTCGCCTACGACCTCCGAGACATCGTCCGTCGGCAAACCTTGCCCGGCTATCGGCTCGTCCTTGAGCGCGGCCGACGCAGTGGCGAGCGGCTCAACTTCACGCCCATTCCTGTCGATGCCCTCGGCGGCCGCTCTTTGCCGTCGTGGCGTCGCAACCGTGCCGGTTGATAACCTGTGAATCATCTCGTGCTATCAGGGACAGCGACCCACGCGCCATCGGGGACCGGATTCTCGTGCTATCGGGGACCAAAACCCGAGTTAAGGTTCTGTCGCTCAACGCCTTTCGGCGCTCGTAACTTTACTAACCTGGAATCCTTCGGATTCTTTCTAACGGACCGCCCGTTTTGCATCGTTGAGGATGACCGGCAGTCAGTCGAGCCTGGCGTCAGCCCCGCAGCACCCCTCGACAGAGACGCCGACGGCAGCACGACACATGCGCTGCATCTGACCGGCGCTGAGGCTCGACAGTCCCTCTCAGCGAGAGGCGAGCCGGCATGAGTGGTCTCACGCATGTCGAGCTCTTTTGGCTCGAGAAGCGCATCGAGAACTGGATCCGCTTCGGTCGGCATGCCGAGGAGCAGATTCTCGATAGGCGGCGGCGCATCCTGTCGTTTGCACCGGGAAGCGTCTTCGCGTTCGTGCGCTGGGCCTCCAATGAGTTTGGAACAATCGTGTCGCGGATCGACATTCTGCGAGCGGTGGCTCCCGGTCAACGCTGCGCCACCGTGCCCTATGTGCGGCCCGGCGGCGATATCCTGTTGCGGCTCTCTGGTTGGCCGAGGGTCGAACGCGTGTTGCAGTTCGTCGACGCCATCGAGGCGCTCGGCATCGATCCGGCGGATGCCGCGCCTGACTATTGGCACCACGTCCACAACCGGCTGTCCGTCAATGAAGTGCCGCGGCTCTACACGCGATCCCGTCATCAGGCATGGCTGCGTCGCCGGAGGGTCGCGCCGTGACCGGCCGCGTGGTTGCCCTTTTGACGACGTTGGGCATCGCGACAGTCCTGCTGTCGACGATCGTGGCCAAACCGGTTCCCCGGCTTCTGTGGAACGCTTCCGGCAGCGTGCCGACCGGTCTTTACGCGTTGAAGGCCAACGGCAGACTTGCCGTCAGCCAGCTTGTCGCGGTGCAGCCGCCTGAACCTTTGGCAGCATTCCTCGCAGATCGCCGCTATCTGCCGCGCGGCGTTCCGCTCTTGAAGCGCGTGCTGGCACTTCCAGGGCAGACGGTATGCCGGAATCAGCTCGCAATCACCGTCGACAAGATCGAGATCGGTGCCGCGCGCCTGCATGACAGCAGGGGCCGGCCGCTGCCCGTCTGGCAGGGCTGTCGCGTCGTCGCCGACGGCGAGTTTTTCCCGATGAACTGGAGGTCGGCCGACTCGTTCGACGGCCGATATTTTGGGGTGCTGCCGACGAGCACGATCATCGGAGCAGCGGAGCCGGTTTGGACCGGCGAGGAGGAATGACCTTGCCGCGAAACCGCAAATGTTCCGTCATCCTCGTGCTCAGTGAAGACTCGGCGGGTTTGATGGCAGCGCTGCGACCTCTCAGGGCAATCCTTTCCGCGACAATCCTTTGCGTCGTCGCGGTTTTGGCGGCATCGTTGCTGTCGAGCGGCACAGCACGCGCCGAACGGGAGTCGTCGATCACATCGCGGGCAAACGGTCTCTCTGTCCATCTTTTCGCAGCGTTCGTGGCCGAAGCCTCCAAGCGCTTCGGCGTGCCGGAACGTTGGATACGCGCGGTGATGCACGTCGAAAGCAGCGCAAAACAGCGGGCGCGGTCATCCAAGGGAGCCATGGGTCTTATGCAGATCATGCCAAAGACCTGGACCGAATTGCGCGCGCGCTACGGTCTCGGCGCCGATCCATATGATCCCCGTGACAACATCCTGGCTGGTGCTGCATACATCCGCGAACTCTGCGATCGCTATGGCGCGCCAGGCTTCCTCGCCGCCTACAATGCGGGACCCGGACGCTACGAACGTCACCTGGCGACAGGTCGACCGCTGCCGGATGAAACGCGGGCATACGTCGCGACGCTCGCTCCGGCGATCAGCGGCGGGTGGACCGATGGTCAGAGTTATGCCGTGGCAAAGTCGTTGGCTTGGAGCAACTCTTCACTGTTCGCGGCGCACACTGCCGGCATCTCATCGGAGGTCAACTTTCCGACTGACAAGCGTCAAAGCCGTTCATCGGCCCAGCGCGTTATCGACCTGTCGGCGCTCTTGCCCCATTCCGGCGACTTGTTCGTCCACCCGATCAGCAAGAAGAGGCCACGATGATCACACCTGGTTGCGGGTTTTCGTAGGTTGCCACAACTCTGGCAATAGCGTCGCGAGAGCAGGGGACGACCAAGCGTGGACTGCAAGATAAAGCGGGTTTCCCCGCGTCCGGAACGGCGTTCCCAAGTGTTTGTCTGCACATTGTTTTAGGTCGGTTTTCGACGTTGCGTCGAGCCTTGGCGAGCGGCGCTTTTCCCGATTATCATTCT
>NZ_JBAURI010000256.1:0-6249 GCF_049581145.1 Bradyrhizobium sp. | reverse complement strand
TGCGCGAATTGAGCCTGGTCGAGAAGAGCCAGCGCGAGCGCGCCGCCGAGGCCGACCCGCGCGTCAAGGAAGTGTTGGCGCGCTTTCCCGGCGCGCGGGTGGTCGAAGTGCGCAAGCTTGCCCCCGAGCCGGCGGATACCGATATGAGTGTCGATGAACTCGGCAGCGAGGACGTCGGCGAGGGTTTTGACCGCGATTAGGCCACCTAAGGAAAAAACGATGCCCGACATTCTCGGCATGATGAAACAGGCGGCGCAGCTGCAATCCAAGATGCAGGCGATGCAGGACGAACTCGGCCTGATCGAGGTCGAGGGCATGTCCGGCGGCGGCCTCGTGTCGGTGCGCATGAGCGCCAAGATGGAAGTGAAGGCGATCAAGATCGACCCGTCGTTAATGAAGGCGGAGGAGCGTGAGATCCTCGAGGACCTGCTGGTGACCGCCTGCGGCGATGCGCGGCGCAAGGCCGAGGTCGCGATGCAGGAGAAGATGCAGGCCCTGACCGGCGGTCTCGGCCTGCCGCCCGGCCTCGGCCTTGGTTAGATTTGGCCTTGGATAGACATGTCCGCCATTGCCGGTCCCGAGATCGAACGGCTGATCCAGCTTCTGGCGCGGCTGCCCGGGCTCGGCCCGCGCTCGGCCCGGCGCGCCGCGCTGCACCTGATCAAGAAGCGCGAAGCCTTGATGACACCCTTGGCCTCCGCGCTGCAGGTCGCGATCGACAAGATCCAGGTCTGCAAGACCTGCGGTAATATCGACACGCAGAATCCCTGCACGCTGTGCACCGATCCGCGCCGCGACGGCGCGATCATCGTGGTGGTCGCCGATGTCGCCGATCTCTGGGCGCTGGAGCGCGCGAATGCAACCAACGGGCGCTATCACGTGCTCGGCGCCACGCTGTCGCCGCTCGACGGCGTCGGCCCGCAGGATCTGACCATCGACGCGCTGATCGCCCGCGCGCATGATCCTCGTATCAGCGAAATCATTCTGGCGCTGAATGCAACCGTGGATGGACAGACCACGGCCCATTACATCACCGATCTGTTGCAGGACGCCAACGTCAAGGTGACGCGACTGGCGCACGGTGTGCCGGTCGGCGGCGAGCTTGATTACCTCGACGAAGGTACGCTATCTGCAGCGATGCGTCAGCGCACGCTGTTCTAGCCAGACACAAGCGGGAAATTTCGACATGACGAAACCACGATTCGCCAAACGCTCGGCTTGTGTCGCAATCATGGCGGCCGCACTGGCAGCATCAGCGGCGCGTGGCCAGCAAGCCGGGCCGGCGGCGGAGCCAGCTCCAAAAGCCGGAAAATTGATCAGGACCGGCGATGTGCTGTCGGGCGAACTCGAAACCATGCGGGTGCGTCACGGCAAGGAGGGCAAGCCTGTCGCGACCTATCAGATCACCAGCGAACCGCGGCGGCTGCCGCCGCCGAGCGGCCTGTGCAACCTGGAAACCGGACCGGAAACCTTCGAGATCATCACCCGGAACGACGCGCAGGTCGCGCAGCTGCGGGCCCTCGTCGGCAAGGAGATCTCGATCAAGGTCGACGAGATCGCCTGCGCGCAGGACGCCGGCGAGATGAGCGAAGCCGTGGTCTCCAAATGGCGCGTGGTGACGACGCGTTAGATGTCGGCGCTAAACCTTCGCCGCCTCGAGCGCCTCGAAATGTCCGCGGCGCTGCAGCCAGGCGAGGAGCACGAAGCTCGGAATCGCCGAGGCGGCGCAAATCAAGAAGTAACTGAACCAGCCGGTCGCATCGTAGATATACCCGCTGCCGGCTGCAAACACGTTGCGCCCCAGCGCCGCCAATGCGGTCAATAGCGCGTATTGTGTCGCGGTATGCAGGGGGTTCCCGCACAATGCCGAAAGATAGGCAACGAAGGTCACTGTGCCCAGGCCCGCGGTGAATTGTTCCGCCGTGATGGCAAATGTCAGCCACGCCGGGTCGGCGCCGACCACGGCCTGCCAGGAGAAGGCCAGAATGGCGAGCGCCTGGAGGACGCCGCCGATCCACAGGCTCGTGCTCAACGGAAACGAGCGGGCGACGAAGCCCCCCACAAAACCGCCGGCCAGCGAAGCCGCAAAACCGACGCCCTTGAGGATGGTCGCAAGCTCAATGCGCGTGAAGCCGATCTTCAGCGCGAAAGTCGTGTTCAGCGCGGTCGCCAGTGCATCGGAAAGCTTGAACAGCGTAACGAACAAAAGGACGGCGATTGCTGCATCACGCGAGAGAAAGTCCTTGAGACTCGCGATTGCAACCTCGACAACGCGCCGTGCCGCGTTTTCGTCGATATGAGCAACATGCTCGACGCTGGCCTTGGCCGAGGATGCCGGTTCGACGGCGAGAAAGGTCGCGGCCAAGCCGACGATGATCAGAAGGGCCATCGCAATATAGGCAGCGCCATAGGCCTGCTGTTGCCCGAAACCCAAGCTGACAAAGCCGCTGACAAGGAACAACGTACCGGCGCCCGAGACCAAGGCTGCGATTCGGTAGGCGGCAACGTAGGAAGCCATGCCGGCGGCCTGTTCCGGCTCCGTCAGGCTCTCGACCCGGAATGCGTCGATGACGATATCCTGCGTAGCAGAGGCCGTCGTGACCAGCAGCGCCGCAACTGCCACGAGGCCCGGCGCCTTCAACGGGTCGCAGCAGGCAAGCAACAGGGTGGCGGCGATCAGCATGAGCTGAGTCAGGAACAACCATCCACGGCGCCGACCGAGCAGCCGTGTCAGCACGGGTATGTCAATGGCATCGACTGCCGGAGACCAGAATACCTTGGCCCAATAGGGCGTCCCGACAAAAGCGAACAGCCCGATGGTTTTGATATTGACGCCACTTTCCGTCAGCCAGGCTTGCAGTGTTTGCCCGGCAAGGGAGAACGGAAGGCCGCCTGAAAATCCCAGCAACATCACGACCAGCACCCGGCGCTGCAGATAGACCGCGAGCCCGTCGCGCCATGAGGCTGGGGGAGCTGCGTGACTCTCGGATGATGCGGGCGTGGCTTCTGGTGCTGTCATGGAGAGGTGTTAGCATATTCGCCGGGGAAACACTGCCATCGCCCCGTCAAGCGGGCGATGACAGTGAGCGTAGTGCCTCTGTGCTTACCTCATTGACGCAAACCTACTCGCCCGCCTGCAGCTTGATCGGCGCGGGGAACAGGTCCGACGTCGCCGATTTCACCAGTCGCGGCGGCTCGAGTGGTGTGTCGGGTTTGCTGAAGTCGAGTTCCTCGATCCGCCCCGCCCGTTTCTCGATCTTGTCGGCAGAGATCAGGATCTGTCGGACGTCCTCATTGACGTCGCCAAAATGCTTCTGCAGCTTCAGCACGCGCTCGCGCAGGCGCCCGAGATCGTCGCCGAGATTGAGCACCTCGGTGCGGATCTGGTCGGCGGCATCGCGCATCCGCGCGTCGCGCAGGATCTGCTGCATCACCTGGATCGCCAGCATCAACAGCGACGGCGACACCAGGACGACGCGGGCGCGATAGGCCTTCTGCACGATCTCGTCAAAGCCGTCATGAATTTCGGCATAGACCGATTCCGACGGTACGAACATCAGCGCGGTGTCCTGGGTCTCGCCCGCGATCAGATATTTTTCCGCGATATCGTTGACATGCTTCATGACGTCCGTGCGCAGCCGCTGCGCCGCGACCTTGCGTTCGTCGTCGCCGCGGGCGTCGTGCAGCGCCGTCATCGCTTCCAGCGGGAATTTCGCGTCGATGCAGAGCGGCCGCTGGTCCGGCAGGAACACCACGCAATCCGGCCGTTTGCCTGTCGAGAGCGTGAACTGGAATTCGTAGGCGCCCCGCGGCAGTCCGTCCTGGACGATCGCCTCCATCCGGGCCTGGCCGAAGGCGCCGCGCGACTGCTTGTTGGCGAGCACGTCGCGCAAGGTCGTGACCTGCGAGGTCAGTTCGGTAAGATTCTTGTGCGCATTGTCGATGATGCCGAGCCGCTCATGCAGCACGCGCAGGCTGTCCATGGTGTTGCGGGTGGTCTGCTCCATCGACTGGCCGACGCGGTGGGTGACCGAATCGAGCCGCTCGTTGACGGCGCGCGCCATCTCGGCCTGGCGCCCGGACAGCGACTGCGCCATCGCATCGACCCGGCCGTTGGCCTCGCTCTGCGCCCGCATCATGTCGGACAGCCGCAATTCGAGTTCGTCGGCGCGCATCGCCTGCGCCATCGCGAACTCGGCCCCGCGCCGTCCCGACCGCGCCACCACGATGGTGAGGATCACCAGCAGCGACAGCGCCAGCCCGGCAGCGCCGATCGCTAGGTCGCTGATGTGGACCGGCCAGTCGCCGAGTCGGAAGAGAATCTGGTTCATGCCGCCTGTGTAGCCGATTCGCGCGGCGCCACGAACGAAGGGCGAACATTTTTGGTGAATAGATGGTAAAATTTTATGGTTAACGAAGCGTTGATTTTCATGGCTAACCAGGGGTTAACAGGTTCCCCGTCGCATTGACCCCGGCAAATCAACCGCTTAAATCGCCCGCCATGCCCCTAAGACAAATCATCATCCTGCCGGACAAGCGGTTGCGGCTGGTGTCCAGGCCTGTTGCCACGGTGACTCCGGAGATCCGCAAGCTCGCGGACGACATGTTCGAGACCATGTATGAGGCGCCCGGCATCGGGCTGGCCGCCATCCAGGTCGCCGAACCCGTGCGCCTGATCACGATGGACCTCGCCAAGCCCGACGAAAACGGCGAGACCAAGCACCTGCCGCGCGTCTTCATCAACCCCGAGATCCTGTCCTCGTCGGAGGACAAGTCGGTCTATGAGGAAGGCTGTCTGTCGATTCCCGAATATTACGAGGAGGTTGAGCGGCCGGCGCGGGTGCGGGTGCGCTTCTCCGATCTCGACGGCAAGGTGCATGAGGAAGACGCCGAGGGGCTGTTCGCCACCTGCATCCAACACGAGATCGATCATCTCAACGGCGTCCTGTTCATCGATTATCTGTCGAAGCTGAAGCGCGACCGGGTGCTGAAGAAATTCTCCAAGGCTGCCAAGCGCGCGGAGGATTAGGGGCCGTAGGCTTTCGGTCGGGGCATGGTCGACTCTCTCAATCGTCATGCCCCCGGGCATAGCCGTCCGAAGCACGGCGTCGCTTCCGCTAGCCTGAGACCCGGGCATCCACGTCTTTCTTTTCGGGGCAAGAACATGGACGGCCGGGACAAGCCCGGCCATGACGGCGTAAAATCGCAGCTTCCTTAGGGAATTTTCCAGGCCATGCCGCTTCGTCTGATCTTCATGGGCACGCCGGACTTCGCGGTGCCGACGCTTCTCGGACTGGTGGCGCACGGCCATGAGATCGCGGCCGTCTATACGCGCGTGCCCAAGCCGGGCGGCCGTGGCATGAAACTGCAGCCGACGCCGGTCGAAGTCGAGGCGCGGCGGCTCGGCATCCCCGTGATCACACCGAAGACGCTGAAGACCGCGCAGGCGCTCGAGCAATTTCGCGCGCACGGCGCCGACGCGGCGGTGGTCGTCGCCTATGGCATGATCCTGCCGCAGGCGATTCTCGATGCGCCAAAACTCGGCTGTTTCAACCTGCATGCCTCGCTGCTGCCGCGCTGGCGTGGCGCCGCGCCGATCAACCGCGCCATCATGGCAGGCGATGCCGAGACTGGCGTCATGGTCATGAAAATGGACGCAGGTCTCGATACCGGCGATGTCGCGATGGCCGAGCGCATCGCGATCTCGGACACGATGACCGCGGCCGATCTGCACGATGCCCTGGCGCCGCTTGGCGCCGATTTGATGGCGCGCGCGATGGCGGCGTTGGCGCGGGGCGCGCTGCAATTGACCAAACAGAGCGGCGAGGGCGTCACCTACGCCGCCAAGATCGACAAGGCCGAGGCGCGGATCGACTGGACGAAGCCGGCGCATCAGGTGCTGCGCCACCTTCACGGGCTGTCGCCATTCCCCGGCGCCTGGTGCGAGATGCCGCTCGACGGCCAGCCGGCACGCGTCAAGATCCTGCGCTGTGCGCCGGCCGAAGGGTTGGGCGCGCCGGGCGCGGTGCTCGACGATCACCTCACCGTGGCCTGCGGCGACGGCGCGATCCGCATCCTCGAGCTGCAGCGCGCCGGCAAGGCGCCGATGAAATCGGCGGAATTTTTGCGCGGCACGCCGCTGAGGGCGCCGATGCGGCTCGCCTGATGCCCCGCTACAAGCTCACCATCGAATATGACGGCACGCCATTCTCGGGCTGGCAGATCCAGGACAATGCCCCGACCGTGCAG
>NZ_JBAURI010000255.1:0-1750 GCF_049581145.1 Bradyrhizobium sp. | reverse complement strand
AACAATTGGCGCTCGTCAGCTCCCGTTGTAGGAGCTCGGAAGACATCCAGCGCCAGTCCGCGATTTCTTCCGGATTGACCTTCGGGGGGCCTTCGGAGCGGCCGATGAATACCGAGCAGATCTCGTGTTCGGCGCCGGTGGCGTCGAATTGCGCGTGGTATTGGAACTTGAACAGGAATTTGAGGTCGCAGCGAATGCCCAGTTCTTCCCCCAGGCGTCGCCGGGTGGCGACATCCATGGTCTCCGCGCGGCGCGGATGGCTGCAGCAACTGTTCGACCAATACAGGGGCCAGAGGCGCTTGCTGGCGGCCCGCTGCTGTACCAGGAGATCGGCGCGGTCGTTGAAGATCAGCAGGGAGAAGGCACGATGCAGCACCCCACGTCCCTCGTGGCACAGCGATTTGCTCAGGTGGCCCACCCGGCGGTCCGCCTGGTCCACGAGAATCAATGCGTCGGAATCTGCCATAATATCGCTATTATCGATTCGTTCCGCAGGTCCAGCTTCGTCCATCTCGATAGCCTCTACGGGTCGGCGTGTCCGCCGACGGTCATCGGCGGATCATAGCGTCATGCGGAAGGGCCGCGCCAGCCTGCGGCGGAACTACCCGCCCTCGAACCGGCCGCGCCGACACCGCGCAGTTGGAGTTCTTCAGTGATCGTGAGTCCGCATACATGGATGTCCTGGTTGGGTACGGCGCTTGCGGCCGCTGTCGCCATTTACACGGTGTTGGCCGCCTATGCCGTGCGGACCCGCCTCAAGCCCCACACGGCCTGGCCGCCGCTGCGCAAGGCCGCTCCGGTGACGATGCTCAAGCCGCTGTGCGGGACGGAGCACGAGCTCTACGAATGCCTCCATTCGTTTTGCGACCAGGACTATCCCCGCTTCCAGATCGTCTTCGGAGTTTGCGACGAGGATGATCCAGCGATCGGCGTGGTTGCCCGGCTCGCTCGCGAATTCCCCCGCGTGGACATCCAACTCGCCGTCGATCGCCGGCAGCATGGGACCAGCCGCAAGGTGAGCAATCTGATCAACATGATGCCCTACGCGCGTCACGACCTCCTGGTGATCTCGGACAGCGACGTGCGCGTGGGCCGGGACTATCTCGCCCGCATCGTGGCCCCGCTCGCCGATCCGGCGGTCGGCGTCGTCACCTGTCCGTATCTCGGCCGCCCCATGAAGGGGCTCTGGTCGCAGCTCGGATCCCTGTTCATCAACGATTGGTTCACCCCGTCCGTCCGTGTCGCGGCCATGTTCGGATCGCGGGCATTCGCGTTCGGCGCGACCATTGCGATCCGGCGGCAAGTCCTGCGGCGCATCGGCGGATTCGCGGCGATCGCCAACCAGCTGGCCGACGATTACCGGCTGGGCGAATTGACGCGCGCATTGGGTTTGCGCACCGTGCTCTCCGACGTCGTGGTCGAGACCTGCGTGGACGAGCCGAGCTTGAGCGAGCTCGTGAACCATGAGTTGCGGTGGCTGCGCACCATCCGCATCGTGCGGCCGGTGGGCTACAGTCTCTCGGTCGTGACCTTCGGCGTGCCCGTGGCCGCCGCCGGATGCCTGCTTGCCGGCTTTGCGCTGCCGGCGATCACCCTGTTGGCCGTCACCGCTCTCGCCAGGATCGTGCTGCATCTTCGCGTGCGCGGCGCCAATTTCCAGCCGGCCCACCAGTTGTTGCTGCTGCCGGTCCGTGACATGTTGAGCCTCGCCCTATGGGCTTGGGGCTTCGCGACGCGACGCGTTCAATGG
>NZ_JBAURI010000254.1:0-20833 GCF_049581145.1 Bradyrhizobium sp. | reverse complement strand
ACCCAGATCACTCCGTCGATTGTATCCACTGCGTGCCTCGACCTGTTTTGATATCTGTCTGCCGCTCAAACCGGGTGCCGAAACGTCCGATGCGCATCCCGTCCGGGTTCATGGGAGCCATCCTTCGCCCGTTGGGGGAATGCTTGAGCGGTCATTTTCAACCTCGCAAGATGCATTGTCGCATTGTCCTTCTTTTCCGCCCCCGCCATGAGGCACCCCGCAATAAACACGGCCGGCCAGCGGCCGCACACCGTCGTCGATTGGCGTACGACCGAATCACTTGACTTCGCGTTGAGGCGGAAAAGGTGGCCTGAGCGGCACATCGCCATGGCTTACCCCCCCGCATTCTCGACGCGGCAGGAGTCATCAGCCCTCATCAGGCGGTTCTGGGGAACTCCATCCCCTTGGATCTGAAAATACTAGACGATGTCCAGCCAGGGAGCAATATCCACCCGTCAGCTGGCCGTACCGGCACCGGTATGGCCAAAAATACGCCCTCGTTCCACCCGCACCAATACGCAAGATTGCGTATGCCGATCGCTGAACTGGGTGTCCACGCGTTTCGAGCGACGTATCAGGAGACATGAGGTTTCCGCCCAATGACGATCATCCTGCTGGTTCGCCATGGTCACGTTGCAGGCATAAACCCCGCGCGCTTCAGGGGGCGCGCCGATCTCGCGCTGACGGAAACGGGACAACGGCAAGCCGAGTTGCTGGCGCGGCGGATCGCGGCGCAATGGGCTCCGAACTCGATTTATAGCAGTCCGCTGCAAAGATGCGTCGCAACGGCTGCCGCGATCGCGAGCGCCTGCGGCATGCCGTCCGAGCCGCTCACGGAGCTCTCCGATCTCGACTACGGTGCATGGCAATCGCTGACTTATGACGATGCGCGCTCGACCGACCCTGAGCTTTTCGACGCCTGGTTGGCCACGCCCCATCTGGTTCGATTTCCGCAAGGAGAAGCGCTCCAGGATGTCGCGGCCCGCAGCGCGAACGTGCTTCGCCTCGTCGTGTCCCGGAGCCCGGCGGACACGCTCGTTCTGGTGGGACATGACAGCGTCAACAGGGTCATGCTGACTCAAATTCTGGACATGCCGCTGTCGGCCTATTGGCGGTTCGCCCAGGACCCATGCTGCATCGATGAAATCGAATCCACCGGGGGCTCGTTTCAACTGCGCCGCATGAACGACACCGCCCATCTCGACATCGGGATCAGCTAGAGCATGATGGTCTTTGGTTGAACCGGTCCGGCCCAGCGGTTCGCTTTGCCTCGTCTCATCAGCTTCAGCCAAAGGCGCCCGCAGATCCTGAAGGTAAATGACAGCGCGCGGCTGCGCCCGGCAGTCAGCCCGCCGCTCTCGGCTCCGCCAGCGTCGCCCGCTGCGCCGCAGCCGCAGTGGCGACTTCGGCCCATCGCTTGATCGCGGTGAACAGCAGCGACGGCTGAATAGGCTTCGTCACATAGTCGTTCATCCCGGCGGCCAGATAGGTCTCGCGCTGTCCGACCATGGCGTTGGCGGTGAGCGCGATGATCGGCACCGTCCGCTCCGGGCCCGCCAGCTTTCGGATCGCCTTTGTCGCTGAAATGCCGTCCATTTCCGGCATCTGTACGTCCATCAGCACCAGATCGTAGGCCGCGCGCTGCACGGCCAGAACGGCTTCCCTGCCGTTGACGACCATGACCGGCTCGAACCCCTGCCTCCTGAGCAGCCCCTTGATCAGGCTGGCGATGATCGGACTGTCTTCCGCCACCAGGATCTTCAGGCTGTTGAAGCTCGGCGCCAGCGGCACCTGCTCCTCGCCGATGCGCGGCAAACCCGCGCTGCATGTCACGGAAAACCGGAACGTGCTGCCGCGGCCGATTTCGCTGTCGATCTCGATCGAGCCGCCCATCATGGCGCAGAGCTGTTTGCAGATCGCCAGACCGAGACCGCTGCCGCCATATTTACGCGAGATCGAGGTGTCGGCCTGCATGAACGGTTTGAACAGCTGCTGCTGAACATCGGGCGCAATGCCGACGCCGCTGTCCAGGACCGCGATGCTGAGCTGCTTGCGTCCGTCGGACAGGGCGCGATGGGACACGTCGATCCGCACCGAGCCGTGCTCGGTGAACTTCACGGCGTTGTTGACGAGATTGAGAAGAATCTGGCGGATCCTGCTCGGATCGCCATTGAGCCATTGCGGAAGGTCCGGCGCCGAGACCACCTCGAACGCAAGGCCCTTGTCCTCGATCTTCTTCCTCATCACGGTTTCGACGCCCCTGACCAGATGCGCGATGTCGAAGTCGATCGCCTCCGGCAAGAGCCGGCCGGCCTCGAGTTTCGAGAAGTCGAGGATGTCGTTGATCACGCTCAAGAGGCCGTCGGCCGACTCCTTCGCCATCGCGGTATAGCGCTGCTGCTGCTCGCTGAGCTCGGTGTCGGCAAGCAGATCGATCATGCCGACCATGCCGGTCATCGGCGTGCGGACCTCATGGCTCATGATCGCCAGGAAGTCGGACTTTGCCCGGCTCGCGGCCTCTGCCGTATCGCGCGCGACGATCAGCTTGTCGGTCGTCGCCACCAGTTCCTGTTTCTGCAGTTCGAGATCGTTTCTGACCTTCTCGAGATCGGCCAATCTCTGCTCGAGGGCCGCCTCGACCTTCTTGAATTTCGTGATATCGGTCCGCAGGCTGGCCGTCCCACCATCCGAGGTCTTGTGGTCGATGAACTGGATCCAGCGGCCGTCCGCATAGAGGCATTCCCTCGGCTTGCTGCCCGCGTAGCGCCAGACGCGATTTCTCTTGATCCAGTCGTCAAGCGTGAGATCGTCGAGCTCGAGCAATCCCACGCTATAGGCGCAACGGATCACGTCATCGTACGGCATTCCCGGCTTCATCAACCGATCCATTTCCGGGAACATTTCGCGAAAATGCGTGTTCGCAAGCACAAACCTGTCGTCGCGGTCATAGAGCACGAAACCCTGCGGCATCGATTCGATCGCGTCCAAGAGACGATTTTGGGTTTCCTCGGCTTCGATCTCGGCTTCCTTCCGCTCGGTGATATCCTGCGCGATGCCGAAAAAGCCGACCAACCGGCCGTCATCGTCGAGACGGGGGTCGGCCTCGAGTCTTATCCATCGCACCGAGCCATCGGGCCGGACCCAGCGATGTTCGTGGATGAGCTGCGTTTGCTCGGCGCGCGCACGATTGCGGGTCCTCACATAGTCCGCCACGTCGTCCGGATGGATCAGTGACATGAACAGCTCGACCGAAGCGGTTTCCGACGGCGGCACGCCGGCAATCTCGAACAATTGCGGAGACCAGATCACCTGGTCGCCTTTCGATTCCCAGTACCCGAGCCTTCCGATGCGCTCGGCATCGAGCAGCAGACCTCGGCTGCGCGCCAGTTCCGCGTTCTTGCGGGCAAGCAGCGACTCGGAATGTCGCATCCGGCGAATCCTGCGCGCCAGGGCAAACAGCAGCAGTAGAATGCCGGTGACCGCGCCTGACGCGCCCATTGCCAGGACCATGGCAGCGCGCCGCCAGGATCCAAGAACCGCATCCCTGGTCAGCGCGGTCGATACCAGGAGCGGAAAACCGGGGACCCGATTGAACGCGATGTACCGCGTCGTGCCGTTCACGCCGCGGCCCCAAACCGCGGCACGATCGGGTTCTCCGCCGGCCGAATTCGCGGACGACCAACCGCTGCTCACAGGCTCGCCGATCAGCTTTTCGTCCTGGGGATAACGCACCAGCCGGATGCCGTCGCGCCGGATCAGCGAGATCGATCCGCCCTCGCCCAGCGCGACCGACCGGTAGAAGTCCTCAAAGTGCTTCAGGCGAACCGCCGCGTCCACCACGCCGGCAAAATGGCCGTGACGATCCTCGAGGCAACGCGCCAGGTAGATCGTCCAGGCGCCGTCGAGCTTGTTCCGCACCGGCTCGCTGACGAACAGCTCCGCATTGGCATTGTCGCGGCACTGGCGGAACTGCTCGCGGGACGTCAGCGACATCGCCGGAAACGGCCATGACTTGGAGATATTGAGGGCATCACCTGCGGCGCCGATCAATAGCAGATTGTCGATCTGCTCGATGCCGCCGACCCTCTTGGCGAGATAATCGTGCATCTGCCTGCCGATCATGGCGGCCTGCATGGCATCGCCATCGAGGTCCTCAGACGCGAATCGATCGACGACTTCACGAAGCACCAGGTCGACGGACTGGAACGAGCGTGAGGTCTGGTCCGATATCACCAGCGCCAATCTGGCGAGGTTCGCCTTGGTATCCTGCTCGACCCGGTCATGCAGATTCCAGATCGTCGCACCGGCGGCGGCGACCATCAGCAGCATCAACGTCGCGGCGGCGAACATTGGCAGATAGGACGAAAGCCCTGACTCCCGGGCATGAACCCGGGACGCTTCATTGGGCTCATCGACCGCCTGACCAAATGCGTCGCTCACCGAGCGCCTCCGGTACTGCCTTCCGATCCGCCCGGCAAAGATGCGCTGGTGTCATTGAGCGCCGCCATCAGCACCGGCACGGACTGCGCGATCGAAGCAACCGTCGGCAGTTCCAGTTCGATCTCGCGCGCGATCAAGGCCAGTCTCGCAGCGCCGAAGCTGCTGGCGACGCCCTTGAGAACATGCGCCGCTCGCTTGGCTTGCTCCAGATCGTTCGCTTCGAGCGCCGCCTGAATTGCCTCGAGCGACCGCTGCGCCGCTTCCGGCAGATCCGCGAACATCTCGCGCAGTTCGTCCTCTCCGAGCGCGTCGCGCAGCAGCGCGATCTGGGATTCGTCGAACAGCGGTTCCTGGGCCAGTTGCTCTAGCATGCCTGCGCCTCGCGGTTGAGAAGAACACATTCCGGAGCCGTGGGCGGCGCGGGGGGCTGAACGGACGTGCAATCGCGGCCTGTCGGCAGACGCGGACCGACCCGACGATCGAGGCAGACGATCGTGGTGTCATCCGGCAGAACTCCATGCTCGGTCATGCCGGCAGATCGACAGAGTTCGTCGATCACCTGATGCGGCGTCAGGCCCGGATCGCATCGGTCCGTCACGGCTTTGATCCCCTCCTCGCCGATTCGCCCGCCGTTGGAGTCGGGAAATTCCGCAAGTCCGTCCGAGAACAGCACCAGCATCGAGTCCGCGGAAAACGGGCTGTGATGCAGTTCGAACGTCTCGCCGCGACTGATACCCAGCGGCACGCCCACAGCCTCGGTGAGATGGCAGGGTTCCAGCAAACCCTGCTTGATCATGAATGCCGGCGCTCCGGCGGAGACGTACTGAAGCGATGACTCCGCATGATTGACGATCAGGTAGAGAAACGTCGCGAATTGACCGATTGGCAAGAGCCGCGCCAGCCGGTCGTTGAGCATCGACACGAGGCCCACGGGATCATTGCGCAAGCTCCGGTAGTTGTGGATGAGGGCGTGGAGACGGAACGTGTTGAGCGCGGCGGTGACGCCATGCCCGGTAAAGTCCGCGAGAAAAATCCCGAAGGACGATGCGTCGATCGGCAGCAGCCCCCAAATGTCTCCGCCGATCTCGGAGGATGACCGATAGTACGACCCAATTCGCAGTCCGGCGGATTCCGCCAGGGCCTGCTGGTCGGTCGCCGACGGCAGCAATTCGAACTGCATCCGCCGCGCGGCATCGAGCTCGTGCGAGGTTCGCCTGCGGTATTCGCGCAGCTCGCCCAGCATCTTGCGCCGTTCAAGATGGACGGTGACCCGCGCCACGAGCTCGGATGGATTGATCGGCTTTGACAGGAAATCGGAGGCGCCGGCCGCGAACAACTTGCCCATCTGCTTGCGATCGACGGTCGCCGTCTGGACCAGTATGGGCACGTCGGCGAAATCGGGAAGCATGCGGACCTGCCTGCAGACCTCCATGCCGTCGAGGTCCGGCATCTGCATGTCCAGCAGAACCAGGTCCGGCTTGAAGCTTTTGATCAGTTGCAGCGCCTCACCCCCGCCGTAGGCGAAGCGAAGATTGGCGAAGTTCTGCTGCCGCAGGATCCCGGCCAGCAGACGGCAACACATCGGTTCGTCGTCGGCGATCAGGATCCTGGCATCGTAGATCCCGCGCTCGCCGGCGCTTGCGCTGCCCGCGATACCGAGGTCGGAAGTGGTGAGAACCCCGTTCACAGCTCGAAACTCATCTTCACGGCCTGCCCGCCGCGCAGCAGAGTGAAGCGGTCGCACATTGCGCCAAGGATCCTCAGGCCGCGGCCGGAGGCAATGGCGTCATCGACATCCCGCGCCACTGACGAAGGGAGTTCACTGAGTTCAAATCCATCGCCGCTGTCCCGGACCACGACATGCAGCCGCGTCCCGCTCCAGACAGCTCTGATATCGACAACACGGCGCGCGACTTCGTCGTCCGCAAGCAGCGAGTCGATCGACTCGTGAAGCGCCAGCAGCCCGGCCAGATCGTGGCGCCGGCTGGCGACGATCTTGAGGTTGCCGTGCAGGACGGCGTTCATCAACGCTTCCTGCACGGCCGTGTGAATCCGCTCCTGCAATTCCTCGTTCAGCGACATGCGACCAGCCAGCGCCCCCACGAACACCCTGACGACCGGCAGCCGGTATGCAGTCCGGGTGGTCAGCGTCAGGCTGAGACGGCTGGTGGTCCAGTAACCGAACTCCTCCGCCTTGCAGCAATCCGCCAGTTCCTTCTCGATGCACTGATTGGCCGGCACGGCCAGCACTGCCTTCAGGGATTCCCCGGAGAGGCCGTCCCAGTACGTGCACGGTGACGTCACGGCGTGTTCGCCTTCATGCGTGATCGCGCTCATGGCAGTGATTATTCGACCGAGAACAGTGTATTGAACTTGGTTACGTCAAACATGCGTTTGACCTGTCCGTGAGGCCCGCGAAGCACCACTTTGCCATTGGCCTTGCTGGCTTCTTCTCTCACCAAGAGCAGCATGCCGAGACCGGCGGAGTCGATGAATTCGAGCTTCGAGAGGTCGATGACGATCTGGGACTGCTTGGCCTCGAGCAGCCGGCTGACCAATTCCTTGAACGAGACGTGATCGCTGAATGTGAATTCGCCGCTCAGCGCGACCTGGCCTGGGCCACCTTCGAATTTGACGTCCATGTTGCTTCTCCCCTAAAATAGTTCAATCGAGCCGCTGGACGATGGCGCATCCATCCCAGACGGCACAGCTTGGGTTTCAACGGGCTGTTTGCCTTCGATCAGTTGCTCGACAAAGCGGGCGCGCATTTCACTCAAAGTGAAGCGGTCGAGCAGCTTCTTCACCCATTCGACGTCGGGAGCCGCGTTTGCCGCGAGACCCGGAACGCTTGCGATGGTGGACGATTTGATGTCATCCAGAGCCTGATCGATCACATGCAGCGTGTCGACGACATGTTCGAGCCGCTGCCGTGTCCGGTCCTGGAACTGGATGCCGGTGACCATGGCGTCCACGTCGGCCGAAATCACTCCGGCTTCCTTCACCGCATCGGCAACGATGCTGGTCAGGCTTTCGCTGCGGCGCATCAGCGCACCGAGCAGCACCTCGAGGCGCTGCTTGGCCATGATGTTTTCCGACATGTCGATGGTCGCGACCCGCTTCAGGGTCTCGTGGCCGCTGGTAATGCCGTCGGCCACCGCCTTGAGCTCGACCTGCATCGAGACGGCAAGTGACTGGGTCGCACGCGACAGCTCCCGGACCTCGTTGGCAACGACGCGGAAGGCGGCTCCCGCAGCACCCGCGCGCTCAGCCTCGATGCGCGCATTCAGCGCCAGCATGTTCGTCGTGCTGGTGATCGCGGACAGCTGTTCCATGCACTTGTCGACGCGCCCGACATTCGCGTTGAGCGCATCCAGCGCGTAAACCATCGACATCGAGTCTTTCGACAGAAGTAATATCTTCTGGACCACGTCGCTCAGGGTCGCATCCAGCAATTTCGCGACCTCGTCGATCGGAACGGTCTTTCCCTCTACCTCGATGCCGATCGCGAGATTGGTCAGGCTGTCGACCCGCGCGGTCTGCTGCCCGGCGCCGATGGCCAGGCGCTGAAAGCGGCCGCTCAGCGCGTCGGCCTCGGTCTCCACGAAGGCCGACGTATGCTTGATCTCCGACACCAGCGTGTGAATGATGCGCTGCTGCATGTCGGCCAGCGACATCCAGCGTTGC
This sequence comes from Bradyrhizobium sp., assembly GCF_049581145.1. Lineage (GTDB taxonomy): Bacteria > Pseudomonadota > Alphaproteobacteria > Rhizobiales > Xanthobacteraceae > Bradyrhizobium. The sequence goes on along the minus strand of NZ_JBAURI010000254.1, from coordinate 12,709 downwards.
AGCAATGCGGATTGATCCGGCGCGGTGGACGCGACAACGTGCAGCTGCGGCGCTTCCGCCACCGCAGCCGAAGCCGGCGTCACCTTCCGTTGCTGCCGCAACTGCCCGAACATCATCACACCCTGACGCCGCGCCCGCTCAGGGCCCGGCAATGATGCAGAATCTCCGCGGGTATCTTGTGCAGCGGCAGCTCGATTTCCGTCGCGCCGCAATCATGCGCCACCTTCGGCATGCCGTAGACGACGCAGCTGGCCTCGTCCTGGCCGATCGTGGACGCGTTGGCGCGGCGCATTTCCAGAAGGCCGGCCGCGCCATCGGCACCCATTCCGGTCAGGATGATGCCGACGGCATTGGCGCCGGCCGCGTGCGCCACCGAGCGGAACAGCACGTCGACCGAGGGACGATGACCCGACACCAGCGGTTGGTCGTGCAGACGGCAGACATAATTGGCTCCGTTGCGTGCCAGCTCCAGATGCAGTCCGCCCGGGGCGATATAGGCATGTCCCGGCAGCACGCGTTCGCCATCCTGCGCCTGCGAAACAGTCACGGTACAGCATTGATCGAGCCGGCTCGCGAACGAGGCGGTGAACATCGCAGGCATATGCTGGGTGACCAGGATCGCAGGCGAGTCCGATGGAAACGCCGTCAGCAGGGACTGCAAGGCTTCCACGCCTCCGGTCGAGGCGCCGATCGCGATGATCTTTTCCGAGGAACTGTAGCCTGCGCCTGGCTGGATCCGTTCGACCTGGGCAATGTTGCCGGACAGCGGTCGCACCCGCGCGGCAGCCGCCGACTTGACCTTTGCGATGATTTCCTCGCGCAAGGCGGCAAAGCCATCGGCCAACCCGACCAGCGGCTTGGCGACGAAATCGACTGCGCCCATGGCCAGCGCGCGCACCGCGGTCTCGGCCCCCTTCTGGGTCAGCGAGGACACCATGACGACCGGCATCGGCCGCAACGCCATGATCTTTTCCAGGAACGAAAGCCCGTCCATGCGGGGCATTTCGATATCCAGCGTCAGGACGTCGGGGTCCAGCGTCTTGATCATTTCGCGCGCGATGACCGGATTGGGCGCGGCGCCGACCACCATGATCGCCGGATCGGTCGACAGCATCTCGGTCAGGACCTGACGCACGAAGGCTGAGTCGTCGACGATGAGGACACGAATCGCGGGCATGGCCGGCCTCAAAACAGTTCGATGGAGCCGCTGACCGGCTCGCTCTGGATCTTTGATTTGTAGGACGTCTCGATACGAACGACGCTCTCCTGCTCGGTCCGCTGCAACTCCAGCAGCATCACCTTGCCGGAAACCGGGAAGTAGTGGACACGGCGCGGCAGGTGGCCGCGCAGATGGCTGGCCGCGATCGCGAGATTTTCCGCGGCGAGATAGCCCTCGACGAATTCGGCGTTGCGGTGCCCGATATTGGCCGTTCCGCCCATGACGTTGCCGCCGCCGAACACCTTGATCTCAAGCCGCTGACGCGCTCCGCCTCTTGCGAGGATGTCATTGATCAGCCGCTCCATCGCGACGTTGCCATAGCGCATGCTCGCCGACGCCGTGTCCCAGCCGCCGCCCATCGCTTCCGGCAACATGAAATGGTTCATGCCTCCGATCCCGAGCAGCGGGTCGCGAATGCAGGCCGTGACGCAGGAGCCGAGAATCGTCACCAGCATCTCGTCGGCTTCGCCCGTGACGTAATGCTCGCCCGGAAACACCTTGATGGCCATCGCGTCGAAACGCGGATCGCGATAGCGCCGCGTCTCGGTCGTGTGGTGGACGATCCTGGCCTTGTGGGCCCGGGAGGGGCTCATTTGATCCTCCGATAGATCGTGCGGCCGACCAGCTCGAAGCGATCGGTCACGTTCATGAGGCTTTCGGAGTGGCCAATGAACAGACACCCGTCGGACTTCAGCAGTTCGGCATAGCGGTCGAACAGGCGACGCTGCGTCGGCTTGTCGAAATAGATCACGACGTTTCTGCAGAAGATGACGTCGAAGGGGCCCTTCATCGGCCAGGTCTGCAGCAGATTGAGCGGCGCGAAGCTGATCAGCGACGACAGCTCGTCGCCGGCCTCCGCGCTGCCGTCATCCAGAGCATTGAAATACTTCAGCCGCAGCGACTTCGGGATGGTCTCGAGGCGCTCGGCGTCATAGATGCCAGCGGCCGCATGCGCGACGACATTGGTATCGAGATCGGTGGCGAGGATCTTCACGTCCACGCCGCGCAGGAGCGACTGATGTTCGCGCAGCGTCATTGCGATGGTATAGGGCTCCTCGCCGGTGGAGCAGCCGGCCGACCAGATGCGGAATCGATCGGCTCTGTCCTGTGCTGCGATCCTGGGAAGGATGGTCTGCGCCAGATAATGGAAATGATGCGGCTCCCGGAAGAAGCTGGTGTGATTGGTGGTCACCGCATTGATCAGGTTGTTTCTCTCGTCGTCTCCCGCCGGGCTTTCCAGAAGCCGGCAATAGGCAGCGAAATCAGACAGTCCGAGGATGCGCAGCCGGCGGCCAAGACGGCCCTGGACGAAGGCACGCTTCTTCTCGCTGAGGACGATGCCGGCGGTATCCATGACCAGCCGGCAGATCTTGCGAAAATCTCCCTCGTGAAGCGCGTATTCCTGGTGCACGGCGGTCTCTCATTCTGCTGGCAGATCCGCCGATCCATCGGTCGATGGATCGGCGGTGACACCTTGCGGTTAGAACTGTTTCCAGTCCGTGTCGTCTGCGCCGACCGCCCGACGCTTCGGCGCGGGCAGATCCTCGGCCTTTCCGCTCCTGGCTTGGTCGGTCCCGCCGGACGGCGGGCGCGACGAACGCACGCTGGAGACCGGCTCCTTGGCGGATCGCAGCGAACGGTCGACCACCGGATTGCCGGTCAGCTTCGCGCCCTTCCGGACCGGCGCGGGCTGACCCCGTTCGTACTCCGGCGGCAGCTCGAACTGGCTCACCATGTCGGACATTGCGGCGGTCTGTTCCTCCATCGATTTGGCCGCGGCAGCCGCCTCTTCGACCAGCGCGGCGTTCTGCTGCGTGACCTTGTCCATCTGGGTCACGGCGTTGTTGACCTGCTCGATGCCGGCGCGCTGCTCTTGCGACGCGGCCGAGATTTCCGCCATGATGTCGGTGACGCGCTTCACCGACTGAACGATCTCCTCCATGGTCTTGCCGGCAGTATCGACCAGCCGCGAGCCGGATTCGACCTTGGATACCGAGTCCGAGATCAGCCCCTTGATCTCCTTGGCCGCATTGGCGCTGCGCTGGGCCAGGTTGCGCACCTCGGCTGCGACGACGGCGAAGCCTCGACCCTGATCACCCGCACGCGCGGCCTCGACCGCGGCGTTGAGCGCCAGGATGTTGGTCTGGAAGGCGATCTCGTCGATCACCCCGATGATGTCGGCGATCTTGCGGCTGGCCTGGGTGATGCCGTCCATGGTCTGGACCACCTCGGCAACGACCGTGCCGCCCTTGACCGCGACGTCGGAAGCCGACGAGGCGAGCTTGTTGGCCTGCTGCGCATTCTCGGCATTCTGCCGGACCGTCGCGGTGAGCTCTTCCATGCTCGCTGCGGTTTCCTCGAGGCTCGCGGCCTGCTCCTCGGTCCGCTGCGACAGGTCGGTGTTGCCGGTTGCGATTTCGCGTGCCGCCGTGCTCAACGTCTGCGAGGTCTCGGCAATGTCTCCGATCATCGACGACATGGTGTCGAGCAGGCCGTTGACGCCCTCGCAGAGCTCGGCGATCTCACCGGTCTTGCCCTCGAGCGGGATCCGCTCGCGCAGATCGTTTTCCTTGGCGGCGCCGACGATTTCCTTGGTCTGTGCGACCGCGGCCTGCAGGATTTCGGATGCCTTCACCTGCGCCGTGATGTCGGTGGCATATTTCACGACCTTGAACGGCTTGCCGTTCAGATCCATGATCGGGTTGTAGGACGCCTGAATCCAGACCTCCCGGCCGCCCTTGGCGATGCGCTTGTACTGCCCGGAGTCGTATTCGCCGCGTCCGAGCTTGTCCCAGAACATCCGGTATTCCGCCGACGAACGAAACACGGGGTCGACGAACAGCGAATGGTGCTGCCCCTTGATTTCGGCGAGAGTGTAACCGAGCGTCTGGCAGAAATTGTCGTTGGCTGTGAGTACCTTGCCATCAAGCCCGAATTCGATGACGGCCTGCGCCTTGCCGATGGCCGCGATCTGCCCCTCGAAATCGGCGGCCGAGATCCGCGCGGCGGTCACGTCGGTCGCAATCTTGACGATCTTGACGACGCGGCCGACCTCGTCCTTGATGGGAGAATAGACGGCCTGGATCCAGACCTCCTTGCCATCCTTGGTGATGCGTTTGAAGACATCGCTGCATGCCTTGCCGGCATTCAGGTCGCTCCAGAACTGCGCATAGCTCGGAGTTACCGAGTAGGAGGGTTCGACAAACATGCGGTGATGCTTGCCGGCGATCTCGGCGAGGCCGTATCCCATCAGGCCGAGGAAGATCTGATTGGCCGTAATGACGTTGCCCGAAGTATCGAACTCGATATAGGCATAGTTTTCGTTGATCGCCGCGAACAGCCCACGCATGTTGTGGCGTTCGATCTCAGCCTCGGTAATGTCGTAACGGACTCCGAGATACCCTTTCGGCTTGCCATTGTTGCCCATGATCGGCGCAATCACGGCATCGACGTAATACGGTGTGCCGTCCTTGGCACGGTTCTTGACCACGCCCCGGAACACCTTGCCGCGGCCGATCGTGGCCCACATCTCCTTGAAGACTTCCTTCGGCATGTCGGGATGCCGGGTCGTGTTGTGTCCCCTGCCGATGAGCTCATCCATCGGATATTTCGACACCTCGATGAACTTGTCGTTGACCGAAAGAATCGTGCCCTTCAAGTCCGCGTACGACACGATGCTGGTCGTATTCATGATGTCGGTGCGAAGCTTGAGTTCGGCTTCGTCGGCTGCGGCCTTCTGCGCTGAAGCCGTCACATCCAGGCCGACCGCGATGATGCGCGCCGGCTTGCCGTGGCCGTCGAGCGCCGGCGTGTAAGAGGCTTGGAACCAGACTTCCTTGTTGCCCTTGCCCATCAGCTTGTACTGGCCGGCCGCCTGCTCGCCACGCGCCAGTTTTGCCCAGAACGTGCGGTATTCCGGGCTCTCCCGGGACGCCGGCTCGATCATCATCGAGTGATGCTGGCCTTTGATCTCTTCGAGAGCGTAGCCGAGCATCGCCAGACAATTCGCGTTGGCGTCGAGGATGACACCATCGGGCCCGAATTCGATCACCGCCTGTGAACGGCTGATCGCGTCGGCGAGGTCGCGCTGCTTGGGGTTGGAAGGCGACGCCGGTGCGCCGGCGCGAGGTTTCGCCTTCGCCTTCGGTGCCCTCGGCTTGGCCGCGTCGGCCTGCTGCATCTCCTGGGCGTCGAATTCGTGACCGGTCTCGTTGTCGTCTTGCGTCATCTCAATATCCTCGATTTGAATTGTCGTTGATCCGCCGGAATAGGTGGCAGGGTTCAAGCCGCCTTTGTCGTCGTGACATCACCTGCAAAACTTCGCTTCGTCAGTTCGCCGGGCTTGCCGAACAATCCCGCAATCGACACCAGCGTCACCATCCGGTTTTCGATCGCGACAAGCCCCTCCAGGAACTGATCCTCCATCGGCATCCCCATGTCCGGGACCGGCCGAATGGCCTTCGGATTGACCGAAATGATGTCGGACACGGTATCGACCAGGAGACCGACCGTCTTCGATCCGGCGGCCAGGATGATCACGACATGCATGCTGGTCGGCACCGTCAGTCCGAGCCCGAACCTGGCGCGCAGGTCGAAGATCGGGACGATGACGCCGCGAAGATTGATCACGCCGCGGACATGCGCGGGTGCGTTCGGGATCATCGTCGTGGCAGCCCAGCCCTTGATCTCGCGCACGACCATGATGTCGATGCCGTACTCCTCCTCACCGAGCGTGAAAGTGATGAACTGCTCGGAATTCTCACCAATCGCGGCCCGATCAAGACTGTCCTGTCCGAGACTGCTGATCGACTGATTGTCAGACTGCATGGTTCATATCCTCCAGGAACTCGGGATTGATGCTTGGTGACGGGACACGTGGCAGCCCGACGGGCCGCTCGACGATTTCGCGAAGGCGACCGGCGTCGAGGATCAGTGCCACCCGTCCATTCCCGAGAATGGTCGCACCGCTGACCCCGTCGACCGCGTCGTAGTTCGACTCGAGGCTCTTCACGACGACCTGCTGCTGGCCGAGCAGCTCGTCGACGACGACCCCGATCGGCCCGGAACTGTCGCTCTGAACGATGATCACGATGCCGCGGCAGGGATCGGTGACCGCGCCGTCGATCGCGAAGCATTTGTGAAGATAGGTCAACGGCAGATATTCGCCCCGCAACGCCAACACGTCGCCACGCCCGACCACGGGGTGGATGTCGGCAAGCCGCGGCCGCAGGCTTTCGATGATGGCGGTCAGCGGAACGATGAAGGTCTCTTGCCCGACCGAAACCACCATGCCGTCCACGACCGCAAGCGTGAGCGGGAGCGACATCGTGAAACGTGACCCGTGGCCGAACCGCGACTGAACCGTGATCCGGCCGCCGAGGGCCTGGACGTTGCGCTTGACGACGTCCATCCCGACCCCGCGCCCGGAAATGTTCGACACCACATCCGCGGTGGAGAAGGCCGGCAGGAAGATCAGATTGTCGATTTCCTCGTCGGTCAGAACGGCACCGGGCGCAACCAGGCCGCGCTCCTGCGCCTTGGCCAGCACCCTGTCCCGGTTGAGACCGCGGCCGTCGTCGGAAACCTCGATGACGATGCGTCCGCTGCGTTGCGCGGCCGACAACTGGATCGTTCCCTGACGCGGCTTGCCGGCGGCGGCGCGGTCATCCGGGCTTTCGATGCCGTGATCCAGCGCGTTGCGGATCATGTGGGTAAGCGGATCGTTCAACTGCTCGATCACCGTCTTGTCGATCTCGGTCATCTCGCCCGACGTGACGATCCGAACCTCTTTTCCGAGCGTGGCGGCAAGGTCGCGCACGACGCGCGGCATCCGCGCGAACACCGATTTGACCGGCTGCGCGCGGATCGCCATGACGCTTTCCTGCAGCTCGCGCGCGCTTTGCGCCAGCGCCTCGATGCCCTGGATCATGGCGGGATACTGATCGAGGGGCAGCAGCGAGCCCTGCTCGGTCAACATGGCCTGGGTGATCACCAGCTCGCCGACCAGATTCACCAGCCGGTCGACCTTGTCGACGTCCACGCGGATCGATTGGGTGGCGGCAGGTATGGTCGCGGCGGCTTCAACCGGTGCCGCCGCCGCCACGACCGTCGGGCCCGCAACAGGGCTGACCGGCTTGCTGACGTCGGCCGCATCGCTCACCACTTTAATATTGAGCTCGCAATCGTCTTCCACGAATTCGAAGACTTCGTGAACCGCGCTCTGCGGCGCGCCGGTGTCCAGAATGAAGGTCCAGCTCAGATAGGCCGCTTCGGGATCGAGCGATTCGAGGGCCGGCAGCCGGGAGACATCGGCCTCGACCACAAGGCCGCCCAGCCTGCGCAACTGGCGGACCAGCAACAGCGGCTCGTTGGCCTTCTGCAGCATCTCGGTGTGCGGCGTAAAGACGATGCGGTATCGCCGCTCGCCGCTGACCTCGGCGCGGCCCGTATCGCTCACGGCGGGAGCCGGCGTCGCCACGCTGTCCGATGCGCCGTTCAGCAGCTCCAGCATGGCTGCCTCGATGTCGGCGGCAAAGCCCGCCGGCAGGGACTGTTCCGCACGCGCCGCATTGACGATATCCGCGAGCGCGTCGCTGGCGCGCAGCAGCAATTGGGTCACGTCGGGAGTTGTCTGGACCTGCTGTTCGCGGATGGCATCGAGCAGACTTTCGAACACATGCGAGAACGCCACCAGCGCCGAGAAGCCGAAGGCGCCCGCGCCGCCCTTGATCGAATGAACCGAGCGGAAGATGGCGTGAAGCGTCTCGTCGTCGCCGCCGCCGTTCGACAGCATATCGAGATTGGTCTGTAGCGCATCGAGCAGCTCGGCGCACTCCTCGAAATAGGTCTTGCGAAACTGCGCAAGAGGATAGCCCTCGCTTTCCTGGTTCACGGACACACCCGCTGCACCAGCTCGACGAGTTTCTCGGGACTGAAAGGCTTGACCAGCCAGCCCGTCGCTCCGGCGGCCTTGCCGTCGGCCTTTTTTGTATTGTCGCTTTCAGTGGTCAGGATCAGGATCGGCACGGCGCGGTGCTGCGATGCGGACCGCACGTTCTTGATCAGCGAAATGCCGTCCATGTTCGGCATGTTGAGGTCCGTGATGATGAGGTCGAATTTGCCGCCGCCGAGCACGGTCAGGGCGGCTTTGCCGTCCTCGGCCTCGGCGACGTCGAAACCGGCCTTCTTCAGCGTGAACGAGACCATGTCCCGTATGGTCTTCGAATCATCGACGGTAAGAATGCGCTTGGTCATTTCAGGCCATCCATTTGATGAAGTGCGACTCAAGTCCGAGATCCGCAACGGCGGTACGGAATGCATCGGACGCATTGACGATCCGGATCGGCTGGCTGGCCGCTTCGGCCGCGAGCCCGGCCGCCAGCAGCACTTGAACGCAAGGTGTCGACATCCGCTCGACGGCGGCGGCATCCAGCAGAACGACGCCGGAGCCGAGCAGGCCGGTCAGATCACCGCGCAGAGCTGCCGCCTGCGTGAGATCAAGCGTCTGTGGCAGCGAATGGGCGTTGCGGGACGAAGAGGCGGACGGCGCCCCATTGTCGGAGCATGCAGATGTCATGTCGCTTTCCGGGTATGTCTCAATCGTCTGTTCTTGGAATCCGTTCTCAAGGACGATGTGCGCTGTGTCGGACACAGCGCGCTGGTCATCCCAGGTAGGCGGTCGGACAGGCCTCTGGTCCCTGCTCCCCGCATGAAGACGTATCGGCCAACTCGGCATAACCTTATTCACTCAGACTTTAATCAGCTGTGAAATTACGTGCCCGTGTAACCACGGATTGCACCCGCTGAGAGCGTAACGAATAGAAGAACACGTGACGCTGCCTGTTGCGGCATTCAACGATCGCCGCGCATCCGGCGGGAAGGCGCTCCATCGCACCGAAGCGCAGCGTGCCGTAGAAATACGGCCAGCAAATTTAACCGGCCGCTAGGAGGGAGTGCGAATGTCTGGTGCGTCTCACGGCCCGCGGCACGATCAGCGAGACGATACCGATGAGATGATGGAAGCCGGATCGGCCTGATGGATTGCTCGCAACGATGCTGACGGCAGACATGGATGAGTCGGTACCGGACAGGGTGATGTTGCATGGCGACCAGCGAAATCTTCATCGTCGAGGACGACGTCACCATGCGTCAGCTGCTTGCCACCGTGCTGGGAAAAGCGGGTTACGACGTGACCTGCTTTGTGGATGGCGACAGCCTGCTGGCCGCGACCGGTGAGCGCTATCCGCTGTGCATCATGCTCGACATCTGTCTGCCCGGACAATCCGGTCTCGACATCCTGAAGCGGCTGACCGATTCTCATTATCCTGCGCCGGTCTTCATGATCTCCGGTCATGGAACGATCGATGTCGCCGTCCAGGCGATCAAGGACGGCGCGACGGACTTCATTCAAAAGCCTTTCCGGGCCAATGAGCTGGCGCCGCGCATCGAGGCCGCGATCGCACGCGACCGGATGAAGCGGGTCTCGAAGCTCGGCTCGATTTCGCTGAATTTTCCCGGACACGCCACGCTGACCGCCCGCGAGAGAGAAATTCTCGCACAAACCATGCTTGGGAAATCGACCAAGCAACTAAGCCGGCTTTATGGGATAAGTCCGCGCACGGTCGAGGATCATCGCTCGAATATCAGGCGAAAGACCGGCGGAAAGTCGTTCATCGAGCTGATTCGTGACGCCATCGGATCCCGCGCTTTCGAGAACATGGTGATGGCGACCACCCAGGTCGCGATCGACAAGTCCAGCGAGTAACGCTCAGGGCTCGGCGCTGGCGCTCCGCAGGTTGGCCATGGCCTGCTGCTGGGCGCCGTTCATGGCGTCGCGGGCCGACCGCTTGCCGGTCACGACCTGGTCGATCGCGGCATTCACGGCATCGCCCACGACCGGAAACTCCTTGACGGTCCGGTAGGCCATGTAGTTATCGCCCTTTGCCGGGAGTTCGAGAACATCGAGATACAACGCGCCGAGATCCTGGCCATTGACGGTATTGATGCTGCGATACTCGTCACTCTGAATCACCGAGCGGCGGCACACCGTGGCGTGGTGATGTTCCTTGACGATTCGCATGCACATTTCGGGACTGAGCGCCCATTTGATGAATTCCCAGGCCGCGATCCTGTTCTTCGCATTCCGGGGAATGCCGAGCCCCTGGCTGTTCGACGCCGGATGATCGTTGAGCGGCCCGGCGGGCATCCGGACCACACACGACGTGTCCCTCACCCTGCTTTCGTCGGAGAGGAGGATCGGCGTTACCCATGAACTCGAATGGATGAAGGTGTTCGAGTGCCCCATCAGCATGGAGAGACGAGCCCGGTCCTCGCTATAGGTGAGCACATCGCGCGGCGCGTAGTTCTTCAGCAGGTTGGCATAATACTCGGCGGCCCGGATTGCCTCGGGCGAATTGAGCGTCGGTGTCAGATCCGACGGCGGGTTTCGAAAGACGTTGCCGCCAAATCCCTGCAGATACGGAATCAGGCACCAGTGGTGCAGCCGCCAGCTGACGAAGCCATTCACATCATCGGTGCCGTGGATCTCCGCGCAGACCTCAGTGAGCTCGTCGAATGTCCGGGGAATCTTGAGGCCTTTCTGCTCCATCAGATCCATCCGCGACAGCCCCATCACCATCGCGCCGCCTTCCCAGGCAAAACCGAACGTGCCGCCCCTGGCATCGCGATAGGGCAGCTGGGCGCCGGCGACGAAATCGTCGGACTTCCACTCCGGCGGCGTGAGATTTGCGTCGGCGGTGAACTCGTCCAGATCAGTGAGATAGCCCGCGGTGACCCAGCGCGCGGCGAGGAAGAAGGTGACATTGATGAAATCGAACGCCGAACCACCCGCGGCCAGTTCCTGGCTGACCATCTCGTTGTAGATCGGGAATGGCGAGAGCTGCAGGTCGACCTTGATACCGGTCTGCTGCTCGAATTCTGGGATGTAACCCTGCAGGATCGTCAGGAAGTGATGTTGATACGATGCTCCGCGCAGCGTCACGCCGCTGAATGGCTTTGCCAGCGCGATCGCGGGCATGGGAAACGCTGCCGTGGCGACGGCCGCGGCGGCGGATTTCAGCAGCCCGCGACGGTTCACGCCGCTTTGGGCGTCAATTATCTGGTCGTCGCGCATGGCGCATCTCCACCGACTCAGGGAAAGCATAATGTGTGGCTATTTGAATCAACAGAGTGAAACTTTTCGCTAAGGGCATGCCCGACAATTGTTAACAGCACTCCCGCAACATTACGGTCGAGCCGCCCCGCAAACGGGCGTGTAGTGCCACGGCAGAGGGCTTTCAAGGGCTTCACTAGACGCGCCGCCCGTAGATCCACGGGACTTCTTTGTCCGGCGGCGGACGAGGCATTTAACACCTGCTGACAACATCCGCCGCCAACGCTGTGCGGGGCGCGGCTGGACGCTCGACGTCGGCGCAACGGCCGAACAATGAGTGCGGCGCAAAATCGCCGTCCCTAACGCTTTTTTCAGCTAATCCGGTCCTATGCTGGTGCGGGAGACCAACCGTGTTGAATTCTCAAATGGCGCACAGACGATCTGGATCCGTGCCGGCCTCGGCCGGACGGTTCGATCCAGCGCTCGTCAAGACTGCGCATGCGAATCTCGGCATCATCTGGATCTTGCTGAGCGGCATGCTGCTGATCGCCGGCATCGGCATCGGCACGGCGGTCATGATCGACAGCTTTCGCGAGCGCGCGATGACGGTCGGCCAGCGCGACCTGGAGAATACGACCCTCCTGCTCGCGCGCCATTTCGACCAGAAATTCGAGGACCTGGTCGACGCGCAGGCGCGCCTGGCGAACAGGTTGGCCGTCGCCGAGATATCGTCAACCGATGAATTCAAGCGGCGCATGTCTGCTTCGGCCATCCACGACCTTCTGAATGGCGAGGTGAGCGAATCCTTCGATCCCGCCGATATTTACCTGTGGGATTCCGACGGGCAGGTCGTCAACACCTCCCAGACTGGCCCGCTTCCGAATTTCAACATCGGCGATCGCGCCTCCTTCCGATCATTCAAGGCCAATTCCACGTCGGCGACGACTCTCGCGGAGTCGGTTCACAGTCTTGTCACGGGTGCGCCGGCCATGGTGCTTGCCCGCAAGCTGACGAACGCGAATGGTGTCTTCCTCGGCGTCATGTCGCGACGAATCGAAACCCATCAATTCGCGAAATTTCTGGATACGCTCACACTCGGCAACGGCGCCAGCATCCTGATCGCCGATCGCGGCGGCGAAGTGCTGGCGCGGTTTCCCCGCGTCGCAGCGGCCGGCGGCAGCAGCGTCGCCGCTGGACCTGCCTTCCAGCAGGCGCTCAGGAAGTCGGGACCCACGACGGTCCACGTCACGAGTCCGGTCGATGGCGTGGACCGGATCGCTTCGGCGCGCCCGATGCGAAGCTTTCCGATGGTCATCGTCGCGACGATCGCCACCGACGCGGCGCTCGCCGACTGGCGCGAGCAGACCAGGCTGCTGATC
>NZ_JBAURI010000253.1:0-3788 GCF_049581145.1 Bradyrhizobium sp. | reverse complement strand
GGTTTCGGGAGTTCGGGAGGCCTTTTGAGTTCTGGGCAGGGGTTGCGGGTGAAACGGACGAGCGCGGGTTCGGCTGAGGGCGTTGCGAAGGAGGAGGTGTCGGAGACTCCGCTGGAGGCATTTGCTTCGCTATGCATGATGCTGGTCGTTTACCTGTTTGTGATCGGGTTCATGTTTCAGAACTTCGCGATTCCGTCGCCGTCGATGCAGAATACGTTGCTGGTGGGAGATCACTTACTGGTGGATCGAACGACACTCGCGCCAGCACCGAAGTGGATGCCGTTGGTGCCTTATCGGGCGGTGCAGCGGGGGGACATTATTGTATTCATGAAGCCGCATACCGAGGTGCCGGACATGATCCTGGTGAAACGGGCGATTGGGATTCCAGGGGATCGGATTCATTTGCGCAAAGGTGTGGTGTATGTGAATGGCGTGGCACAGACGGAGCCTTATGCCATCCAGCCGAGTGAGACGGATCTTGCAACGTATCGCGATGACTTCCCTTCTGACCTGGAGGGACTGAAGCAGTATGGGAGCTACGACCTGTCGCAGCGCGGGGAGTGTCAAAACCAGGCATGCGTGGAGTCGGAGACGATCGATAGGCGGGTGATGGACTGGGCGGAGGACCTGCCGAAGTATATCCAGGGGGATGACCTGGTGGTGCCGCCGGGGATGGTGTTTGCCATGGGAGACAACCGGACGCACAGTCTGGATGGGCGGTTCTGGGGATTTGTGCCTCAGCAGAATATTCTGGGGCGGCCGCTGATTGTGTATTGGTCGTTCAAGACGCCGGATGACCAGGGGGACAAGACCAGCACGAGCGACAAGTTGAAGTTCCTGTTGTTTGAGGCGACGCATTTCTTCGATGAGACGCGGTGGGGACGGACGTTCCACGTGACGCGGTGAGGCAGGGGATAGGGGATAGAGAGTAGAGCGTAGAGAAGGCGGGTTCGGTGGCGGGGTACACTGGGGGTGTTGCGCGCTGGGGGACGAACCCAGGGCTAAAGCCCCTTTCGGGGTGGCGGCTTTTCAGGGGGCTAAAGCCCCTTGCTAATCCGGAAGAACAGGTTGCGACGTTGGAAGAACAGAGGTTGCGACTTCGTTAGGAGAGAGTTTCGTTGAGCATCGAGAGACCATTGCAGGCGGAAAGTGTTGTTGTTGGGAACGCCGTCCCGGTGAAGGTGAAGGACGAAGTGGCGGAGACGCCGTTGGAGGCGCTGGCTTCCATTTGCACGATCCTGGCGATTGTGCTGTTTGTGTTCGGGTTCATCTTCCAGAACTTTGAGATTCCGTCGGGATCGATGCTGAACACGCTGCTGATTGGGGATCACGTGGTGGTGGACCGGGTGACGCTGGCTCCGGCGACGAGGTGGGCTCCGTTCGTGCATTACCGGGCGGTGCGGCGGGGCGACGTTATCGTGTTTTATAAGCCAAACCCGGAGTCGCCGGATTTGATTTTGGTGAAGCGCACGATTGGGATTCCGGGAGACCGGATTCATCTGCGCAAGGGTGTGGTGTATCTGAATGGCGTGGCGCAGAACGAGCCGTTTGCGATCCAGCCGAGTGACGATGGGCCTGATAGCACCGGCTTCAATCCGTACCGGGATGATTTTCCGTCGGTGACGCCTTCGCCCGATGAGCAGGTGACGGAGGTTTGGCGCGAGGAGCTGCCAGAGCATATCCAGGGCGATGATTTGGTAGTGCCACCGGGGTATGTGTTTGCGATGGGCGACAACCGGACGCAGAGCCTCGATGGGCGGTACTGGGGATTCGTGCCGCAGCAGAATATTCTGGGACGGCCGCTGTTTGTGTATTGGTCGTTTGAGACACCGGCGGATCAGGAGAACAAGACTTCGATTGGCGACCGGATCGGGTTCATGTTCCACATTGTGACGCACATCTTAACCGACACGCGATGGACGCGGACGTTCCACGTGGTGCGGTAACGGCAGGGGATAGAGTGTAGAGGATAGAGGGTAGAGAAGACTTTGCCGGCACGGGACATGGAAGCGGGTACGGAGGCAGGTGGGTCGTCGCGAAGGCGGCGTTGGTTGGTGTGGGTATGCGTGGTGGCGGTGGTGTTGCTGCTGTTGCTGACGCCTCCGCTGCTGAATGTGAATCGACTGAAGCGGCGGATTGCTGCGAACATCAGCGCGAGCCTGGGGCGGCCGGTGCAGCTGGATGGTGTGACGATGCATTTAGTGCCGATGCCGGGATTTACTCTGCAGAATTTTGTCGTGAGCGAGGATCCGGCGTTTGGGTCGGAGCCGATTATCCGGGCGAACGTGGTGAATGTGACGCTGCGGCCTAGCTCGCTGTGGCGGCGGCATACGGAGTTTTCGTCGATGACGTTTGAGGCGCCGAGCTTGAACCTGGTGCGGAATGCGGCGGGCGTGTGGAATGTGCAGAGCCTGCTGATGCATGCGGCGAGCGTGACGACGGCTCCTACGGCGCAACGGAAGGCTGGGCCGGAGCCGCGGTTTCCGTATATCGAGGCATCGGGGGCGCGGGTGAACGTGAAGCTGGGCGAGGAGAAGACACCGTTCTCTCTGACAGATGCGGACTTTGCGCTGTGGCTGACGTCGCCGCAGGAGTGGAGGGTGAGGGCGAAGGGGACGCCGACGCGGACGGACACAAATATCTCTGATCCCGGGGTGGTGAAGCTGGAGGGGTCGTTGAAGAGGGCGAATACGATGGCAGAGGTTCCGGTGGACCTGACGGCGAGCTGGACCGGGGCTCCGATGGGCGAGGCGAGCAAGCTGCTGAGCGGACAGGATGCGGGGTGGCGCGGAAATCTGAATGTGGAGGCGTCGCTGCGAGGATTGCTGGGGGCTGCGAAACTGACGACGACGATTCACATGGAAGAGCTGCGACGGTCTGAATTTGTGCCGGTGCAGGCGATGGATGTGCGGGCTGAGTGCCGGGGGACGCTGGATGTTACGGCAGCGGTAGTGACCGATCCGGATTGCGCCGTGACGACGCCGATCGCGGATGGGGCGAAGGCGGCGGGACGGGTGGTCGCGATTGCAGATCGGCTGGAGCTGTCGGAGTTGGCGGGGCCGTCGGGGCTATCGGATTCGGCAGCGATGGAGACGGCTGGGGTCCGGGTGGGGATGACGAATGTTCCGGATGCGTGGCTGCTGGATTGGGTGCGGCTGTTTTCGCAGCGGATTCCGGCGGGCGAACGGCCGGAGGGAACGGTGGCCGGAAGCATGCTGTTGACGAGCGCTCGGAAGAATCAGCCGGCACGGTGGGAGGGTGAGTTTCATGGAGAGATTATTGGCTTGTTGCCGTGGATGCGCGAAGCTGAGAGCGGCTACCTGGTTCATACCGCTACGCTCACAAGCAAGGCCACGGAAGAGGGGTTTGTGCTGACGCCGTTGAATTTGACGCCGCCGGGAAAAGGTTCGGGATTAACGCTGGGCGGAGTGGTGACGAAGTCTGGCTACACGCTGCACTTTGCGGGGACGGCGAGCGAGGGGCAACTGCAGGCGCTGCGGGCGCTGGCTCCGCCGCTGGGGGATGGGCTCGACGAAGTGCTACGGCCGGAGGGTGCGGGAGCGGCGTTGAAGGATGGGGCCGGGCGCGTGATGAGGGTGGATGCTACGTGTACGCGTGCGTGGGGTTCGGGGCAGACGTGCGTGGCGGGCGCGCCGGCTGTGGCGAAGCGGCGAAGGCGCTAAGCGTCGGGAGAATCAGGGTTGCGGATTGGCGGGTTGGAGGATTACTTCGCGGGTGTGGGTGGCGGTGCGGACTTCGGGGGTAGAGCCGTCGTTGAGGATGACTTC